>NZ_JBEXCS010000091.1:0-40849 GCF_040605395.1 Streptomyces sp. NPDC005648
AGGCGACCGTGTTCGGATTCACTTCCAGCTCGGTCGCCGGCGCCGCTCGGCGTTCACGGGGGTGCGGACCGGCCCCGCGCGCAGGACGCTGAAGGCATGGCACATCCGAGGGAACATCCGCACATCGTGGTGCACCCGCCGGCCCTGGACGGCTCACGGCGGGTCACGGAGGGCGAGGAGACGCTGGGGATCGCGACGCACGTCGACGACGTGGGCGAGATCCTGCGGCTGGCCGACCTGTACGTCACCGATGTCGGGGGAAGCGACCTCATCGAGTGGCAGGGAGGCGGCCCCGACGAATGGCCGGGACTCTCCGAACACCATGAGGAGACCTGACTACGCGCGTACACCTGGAGACGTAGGACGTCTACGCAAACCTCAAATCCTGCTCTGAACATGGTTCAAGAGGCTTCAACCGACCCCGGGCGTGGGCACATTCTCGTCACGCGAGGCCCGCCGGCACGGGGGCGGCGGGCCACGCGACCGGGGGAACGGGGGACGGCTCCTGGGAGCCGGGCACGCCAAAGGGGCGGTCCGACCAGATGGTCGGACCGCCCCTTTGGCTGCCGGCGGCGTCGGACTCCGCTCAGACCTCCAGCGTCCTGATCGACGTCGGCGCGTGCCCCGGCTCGGTCGCGATCTCCTCGAACTCCACGACACTGCCGATGTCGTTGGTGGTCGACATGGAGATGTTGGTGACGCGCTCCAGGATCGCCTCGACGACGACCGGGACCCGGTACTCCTGCGCGAGCTTCTTCGCCTGCTCCAGGGCCGCGCCCAGCTCCGCCGGGTCCGTCACCCGGATCGCCTTGCAGCCCAGGCCCTCGGCGACCTTGACGTGGTCGACGCCGTAGACGCCCAGCTCGGGCGAGTTGACGTTCTCGAACTCCAGCTTGACCTGGAAGTCGATGTCGAACGCCCGCTGCGCCTGGCGGATCAGGCCCAGATAGGCGTTGTTCACCAGGACATGGACGTACGGGATCCGGTGCTGCGCCCCGACCGCCAGCTCCTCGATCATGAACTGGAAGTCGTAGTCGCCGGACAGGGCGACGACCTGTGCCTCCGGGTCGGCCTTGGCCACGCCCAACGCGGCCGGGACGGTCCAGCCCAGCGGGCCCGCCTGGCCGCAGTTGATCCAGTGGCGGGGCCTGAAGACGTGCAGCATCTGGGCGCCGGCGATCTGCGAGAGCCCGATCGTCGAGACATACCGGGTCTCGGGGCCGAACGCCTTGTTCATCTCCTCGTAGACACGCTGCGGCTTGATCGGGATGTCGTCGAAGTGCGTACGGCGCTGGAGGGTCGCCTTCCTCTCCTGCGCCGAGGCCGCCCACGCCGAACGGTCGGGGAGCCGGCCCTCGGCCCGCAACTCCCTTGCCACCTCGACGAACAGCTCCAGAGCGACCTTGGCGTCGGACGCGATGCCGTAGTCGGGTGCGAAGATCCTGCCGATCTGGGTCGGCTCGATGTCGACGTGGACGAACCTGCGGCCCGCCGTGTAGACGTCCAGCCTGCCGGTGTGGCGGTTGGCCCAGCGGTTTCCGATGCCGAGGACGAAGTCCGACTCCAGGAAGGTCGCGTTGCCGTAGCGGTGCGAGGTCTGCAGGCCGACCATGCCGGCGTTCAGCTCGTGGTCGTCGGGGAGCAGGCCCCAGCCCATCAGGGTCGGGACGACCGGGACGCCCGTCAACTCGGCGAACTCGACGAGGAGTTCGGCCGCGTCGGCGTTGATGACCCCGCCGCCGGCGACGATCAGCGGCCGCTCGGACTCGTTCAGCAGCCCGATCGCCTTCTCGATCTGGGCACGGGTCGCGGCCGGCTTGTAGGCCTGGAGCGGCTCGTACGTCTCGGGATCGAACTCGATCTCGGTGAGCTGGACGTCGATCGGCAGGTCGATCAGGACCGGGCCCGGACGCCCGGAGCGCATGAGATGAAAGGCCTGCTGGAAGACGCCGGGAACCTGGGCGGCCTCCAGGACGGTCACGGCCATCTTGGTGACCGGCTTCGCGATGGAGGCGATGTCGACGGCCTGGAAGTCCTCCTTGTGGATCACCGCGGTCGGGGCCTGGCCCGTGATGCACAGGATCGGGACGGAGTCGCCGATGGCGGAGTACAGGCCGGTGATCATGTCGGTGCCGGCGGGACCGGAAGTCCCTATGCAGACACCGATGTTGCCCGCGCGGGTGCGGGTGTACCCCTCGGCCATGTGCGAGGCGCCCTCCACATGGCGGGCGAGGGTGTGACGGATGCCGCCGGAGGCCTTGAGCGCCGCGTAGAAGGGGTTGATCGCCGCGCCGGGCACACCGAACGCGTCGCTGACGCCCTCGCGCCTGAGGATCTCAACTGCCGCGCGGGCAGCGGTCATACGTGCCATCGAGTTCTCCTGCCTCGGCTGTCGGAATGCGCACTCCCGTCGCGCCCCGCGGAGAGTTCGTCCGTCTGCGTTTATTCCACATTGCGGAAATTATTTTCTGCTATCTGGAAGCAATGTAAGTGGGTGGGGGAAGGCAGTCAAGAGAGGGACAAGCGGGGGTCAACAGGTGCACGATGAGGGCCATGTCCGAGAGCGTCCGGGTGCGCTGCCCGGCCTGCCGGCGCGAGCACCTCTACACGGCGCCGTCGTATCCGTGCGCGTGCGGGGCCCCCGTCGTCCCGCCGCTGGACCACCGCGCGACCGCGACGGCCGTCACCCACGCCGTCTGGGAAGAGGACTGGATCACCGTGCGCTGCGGCGCCTGCGGGCGCCGGGGCGAGTGGCCGCACCCGGAACTGGGGTGCCCCTGCGGAACGGTGCTGCGGGTACCGGTGGCGCGGGACGCCGAAGCGGGAGACGCAGATGTGGGAGACACCGATGCGGGAGACACCGGCGCGAGGGACACCGCTGCGGGGGACGCCGCCGTGACGGGCACCGAGGTGACGGGCGCCGAGGTGAGGGACGCCGGTGCCACGGGCGCCGGGCTGACGGACGTCGGCCTGCCCGGCCCGACGGGCGCCGGACTGCCGGACGTCGGCACCGGGTCGGCCCCGGCCCCGGAGCGTCCCGACCGGCATCGCCCCCGCTTCCAGCCCGTCACCATCCGCACGGCCCGTGACGCGGTCACCGCCGCCGCGATCTATCTGCGCTGGCTCGGTTACAAGGACATCCGCCGCGCCGATCAGCGACCGCCGTCCGGTATCGGTATCGCGGCCCGTGGGCTTTTGGCGCAGGTCGATCCGACCGTGCGGCCGGCCTCGGTGCGGGACGTGGAGTGCCTGTGGCTGACGGCCATGACGGAGTCGGCCGGATGCGTCTACTTCTCGCTCGCCGGGTACGCGGGCGACGCCCGCGCCCGGGCGGACGACCTGGGCGTGCCGTTGTTCGTCCTGGATCTGACGGGGACGCCCCAGCCGGTGAACGGTGTGGCCGACGAGATGGACGCCGCCGGGGCGTGAACCCCGGCGGCGTCCGGTACGACGCCTGTCTCAGACCCCGTACTTCTCCCTCAGCTCAATCTTCCGCACCTTCCCCGACACCGTCATCGGGAAGGCCTCCAGGATGCTCAGCCTGCTGGGCACCTTGTAGTGCGCGAGCCGTCCCTGGCAGAAGGCCCGCACCTCCTCCAGGGTGGGCGGGTCGACCGGGTCCCGCGGGATCACACAGGCCAGGACCTCCTCGCCGTACCGCTCGTCCGGGACGCCCACCACCTGGACGTCCTGGATCTTCGGATGGCCGTAGAGGAACTCCTCGATCTCGCGGGGGTAGATGTTCTCGCCGCCCCGGATGATCATGTCCTTGATACGGCCGACGATCTCGACATAGCCGTCGTCCCGCATCAGGGCGAGGTCGCCGGTGTGCATCCAGCGGCCGGGGTCGACGGCCTCCGCGGTCTTCCCGGGCTCGTTCCAGTAACCGAGCATCACGCTGTATCCACGGGTGCACAACTCGCCCGCGACTCCCCGGGGCTGGGTGACGCCGGTGGCCGGGTCGACGACCTTGACCTCGATGTGCGGCAGGACGCGGCCGACCGTGCCGGTGCGGTGTTCCAGGTCGTCCTCGCGGCGGGTCTGGGTGGAGACCGGCGAGGTCTCCGTCATGCCGTAGCAGATCGACACCTCGGACATGTTCATCTCGGCGACGACCCGCTTCATCACCTCCACCGGGCAGGGCGAGCCCGCCATGATGCCGGTCCGCAGCGAGGTGAGGTCGTACGTCGCGAAGTCGGGGAGGTTCAACTCCGCGATGAACATGGTCGGTACGCCGTACAGCGAGGTGCAGCGCTCCTGCTGGACCGCTTCGAGGGTGGCCCTCGGTTCGAAGGACGGGGCCGGGATGACCATGCAGGCGCCGTGCGAGGTGGCCGCCAGGTTGCCCATGACCATGCCGAAGCAGTGGTAGAAGGGGACCGGGATGCAGATCCGGTCCTGCTCGCCGTAGGCGATCATCTCCCCGACGAAGTAACCGTTGTTGAGGATGTTGTGGTGGGAGAGGGTCGCCCCCTTGGGGAAGCCCGTGGTGCCCGAGGTGTACTGGATGTTGATCGGGTCGTCGCAGGACAGCTCCGGGTACGGCGCCGGGGTCCCGCGGGCGATCAGCGCGTCCCAGCTCGGGTCGCCGATGTAGACGGCCTCCCTCAACTCCGGGCACTTTCCGCGCACTTGCTCGATCATCGCCCGGTAGTCGCTGGACTTGTGGCTGAGCGACGCGAACAGCAGGGAGATTCCGGCCTGGCGCAGGACGTACTCCACCTCGTGCGTCCGGTACGCCGGGTTGATGTTCACCATGATCGCGCCGATGCGGGCGGTGGCGTACTGGACCAGCACCCACTCGGGGCAGTTGACCGCCCAGATGCCCACCCGGTCGCCCTTGGCCACCCCGCTCGCGAGCAGCGCGTACGCCAGCTCGTCGACGTCGGCGGCGAACCGGGCGTACGTCCAGCGCCGCCCGGACGGCACGTCGACCAGCGCCTCGCGCTCCGGCCAGGCGGCGACGGCCCGGTCGAGGTTGGCGCCGATCGTGTCGCCGAGCAGGGGCGTGGTGCCGGTCCCGTGGGTGTACGACAGCCCCGTCATCGGAAGTCCTCCTCGCGGTACTCGGCGTCCGAGCCGGCCGCCGTGGCCTCCCGCAGCTCGATGCGGCGGATCTTGCCGGAGACGGTCTTGGGCAGGGCGCCGAACTCCAGACGGCGGATGCGCTTGTAGGGGGCGAGGACCTCACGCGAGTGCTCGAAGAGCACCTTGGCGGTGTCGGCGCCCGGCTGCCAGCCCTCGGCCAGCACGATGTACGCCTTGGGCACGGCCAGCCGCAGCTCGTCCGGGGCGGGGACGACGGCCGCCTCGGCCACCGCCTCGTGCTCCAGCAGGGCGCTCTCCAGCTCGAACGGGGAGATCTTGTAGTCGCTCGCCTTGAAGACGTCGTCCGCGCGGCCGACATAGGTGATGTAACCGTCCTCGTCGCGCGAGCCGATGTCGCCGGTGCGGTAGTAACCGCCCGCCATCGCCTCCGCCGTACGGTCCGGGTCGCCGTGGTAGCCGGTCATCAGACCGACGGGACGGGCGGACAGGTCGAGGGCGATCTCGCCCTCGGTGGCGCCGGGCGCACCGGTCACCGGGTCCAGGAGCTCGACCGCGTAGCCCGGGCTCGGCCGTCCCATCGAGCCGGTCTTCAGGCGCTGGCCCGGGCTGTTGGCGATCTGCACCGCCGTCTCCGTCTGCCCGAAACCGTCCCGGACGGTCACGCCCCAGGCGCGCCGCACCTGCTCGATGACCTCGGGGTTGAGCGGCTCCCCGGCGGCCACCGCCTCGCGCGGCTTGTTGCGCAGCTGGGTCAGATCGGCCTGGATGAGCATGCGCCACACGGTGGGCGGGGCGCAGAAGGTGGTGACACCGGCCCGGTCCATCTCGGCCATCAGCCGGCCCGCGTCGAAGCGCGTGTAGTTGTGGATGAAAACGGTTGCCTCGGCGTTCCACGGGGCGAAGAGGTTGGACCAGGCGTGCTTGGCCCAGCCGGGCGAGGAGATGTTCAGGTGCACGTCGCCGGGTTTGAGGCCGACCCAGTACATCGTCGCCAGATGCCCGATCGGGTACGAGGTGTGGGTGTGCTCGACCAGCTTGGGGCGGGCCGTCGTACCCGAGGTGAAGTACAGCATCAGCGGGTCGTCGGCGAGGGTGGGGCCGTCCGGGAGGAACTCGGCGGGGGCGGCGTACGCGTCCTCGTACGGCTCCCAGCCCTCCTCCGGCAGACCGCCGACGGAGATCCGGGTGTAGGCGCCGGGCACGTCGTCGAACTTGGCGGTGTCCTCGGCCCGTACGACCACATGCCTGACTCGCCCGCGCTCGACCCGGTCCCGCAGGTCGGCGGGGCCGAGCAGCGGGGTGGCCGGGATGACGACCGCGCGCAGCTTCATCGCGGCCAGGGCGGTCTCCCACAGCTCGACCTGGTTGCCGAGCATGACGAGGATGCGCTCCTCGGCGCGCACGCCGCGGTCCTTCAGCCAGTTCGCCACGCGGTCCGAGCGCTCGGACATCTCGGCGAAGGAGACCCGGACCTCGGTGCCGTCCTCCTCGACGATGTGCAGAGCGGTCCGGTCATTGCCGTCGGCGACGACGTCGAACCAGTCGAGCGCCCAGTTGAAGCGCTCGGGCCGGGGCCAGCCGAATCCCTCGTACGCCTTCGCGTAGTCCTCGCGGTGCTCCAGCAGGAAGTCCCGCGCGCTCCGGAAACCTTCCGTAGCCGTAGTCATCGTCGTCCTCCACGCTTCCTCGGTCCTTCGCCTCCGGCTCACTCCGCGGTACCGGACCATTGCCGTGCGGCTCTCTGCCATCGTGTAATCCGTGATGCAGGTCTCACTACCCCCGAACGGGGGTGCGTCGTGGGAAACGGGCCCCGGGACAGGGTCCACACTGCGGGAAAGGGCGAGCAGGTGACAGCAGACACGGCCACAGCCGTGGAGATTCGCGGTGCGCTGGTGCGGCTGCGGCGCGCGACCGGGCTGCCGGTCGCCTTCGGCGGACTGGTGGAGCCGGGGCGGCAGCATGTGCGCATCAGCGAACTGAACGGCAACACGACCTCCGCGCTCAGCGGACTCCCGGTGACCTCCGGCAACGGCCTCGGCGGCCGGGCGGTCGCGTTCGCCCGCCCGTGCGCCGTGACGGACTACACCTCGTCGCGGCAGATCAGCCACGAGTACGACATCCCGGTCGCGAGGGAGGGCCTGCACTCGATCCTCGCGGTCCCGGTGGTGGTACGACGCCGGGTGCGCGGTGTCCTCTACGGCGCCCTGCGCACTCCCCAGCCGCTGGGCGACCGCACGCTGGACGCGGCGATGGAGGCCGCCCGGGACGTCGAGCAGGCGCTGGTGGTGCAGGACGAGGTGCGCGGGCTGCTGACGGAGATCGCCCGCTCCGAGCCGGCGCGGGAGGCGGCGGGCGCCGCCTGGGAGCAGGTGCGGGAGGCGCACGCGGCGCTGCGGGCGCTGGCCCCGCGGATCGCCGACCCGGCGCTGCGGGCGGAGCTGCTCGACGCGTGCCGGCTGCTGACCCCCTCGACTCCCCCGGCCGCGGCCCGGCTGACGCCCCGCGAGCTGGACGTCCTGGCCTGTCTCGCGGCCGGTGCGACGAACGCCGCCGCCTCCGAGCGGCTGGCGCTGCGGCCGGAGACGGTCAAGAGCTATCTGCGCTCCGCGATGCGGAAACTGGGTGCGCACACCCGGGGTGAGGCGGTCGCCGCGGCGCGCCGCTCGGGGCTGCTGCCGTAGCCCTCGGTAACCGGCTGGACGAGCGGCTATTCATTCATCGGCGCTTTGAATTTGGTTCTGCTGCGCCATTGTTATGTCCCTCACCACGTGGTCCGTCCGAATTACTAAGAAGCGTTGCCTAGAATTTGGCTCGAACACGACACACGGAGGGGAGCGGTGACCGTGCGACGGGACTTCAAGGAGCCTGCCAGATGCCGCCCCGACCAGGTCATCGGCCGGGAGGAGCTGTTCGGCGCGGCGCGTGAGCAGCTCGCCCGCGGCGGCAGTGTGCTGCTCCACGGCCCCGCCGGAATAGGAAAGTCGACCGTCCTGCGGGCATTGGCATCCGAATATGGGACAGCGGACCACACCGTGTTGCGCTGCTCGGCGACCGAGTCCGAATCGCATCTTCCGTTCCTGGCCCTGGCCGACCTGCTCGGTCTGGTCCTCGACGAGGTCTCCGACCTGCTGCCCACGGCCCAGCGCACGGCCCTGGAGTCGGCGCTCACCGGCCGCGGCGAGTCCACCCTGCAGCAGGACGGGCTCGCCCTGCGCCTCGCCGTGCTCTCCACCCTGCGCGCCCTCGCCGCGAAGGGCCCCGTGCTCGTCGTCGCCGACGACCTCCAGTGGCTGGACTCCGCGAGCGCCGAGCTCCTCGGCTTCGCCGCCCGCCGCCTCGGCGACACACCCGTCCAGCTGCTGTGCGCCGTGCGCACGGAGGGCCAGGAGTACGACCGTCACCTGCGCGCGTCACCGCCCGACACCCTCGCCGTCCGGCTCGGCGCGCTCTCCCGCGCCCAGGTCTCCGCACTGCTCGACGACCGCGGCTACACCGGTCTGCCCCGCTCCACGGTCCGCGACATCCACCGCACCAGCGCGGGCAACCCGCTCTTCGCCCTGGAACTCGGCCGCGCCCTCGCCGAGATGCCCGCCCCGCCCAGGCCGGGCGAGCCCCTGCCCGTGCCGACCTCGCTGCGCGCCCTGGTCCTCAACCGCCTGGAGGCGCTGTCCGACGAGGCCCGCCGCACCCTTCTCGTCGCCAGCGCGGGCGCCCGCCCCACCCTCGCCCTGCTGCACGCGGCCGGCCGGGAGAACGCCGAGGCGGAGACCGCGCGGGCGGCCGAACTCGGGCTGCTGGCCACCGACCCCGAGGGTCCCGCCGTACGGTTCGCACACCCGCTGATCTCGGCCGCCCTCTACGCGGAGGCGCCCGCGCAGGAGCGGCGGGCCGCCCATGCCGCGCTGTCCACGGCCGCCTCCGACCCGATCGAGCGGGCCCGCCACCTCGCCCTGGCCACCACCGGCACCGATCCGGAGACCGCGGCCCGGCTGTCCGAGGCCGCCGCCGTTGCCCGCGACCGCGGCGCGCCGTCGGCCGCCGCCTCGCTCGGGCTGCTCGCCGCGCTCCACACACCGGCCGACGGCGACCCCGGTCCGGACGAGCGGCGGCTGCAGGCCACCGAGGACGCGATCACCGCCGGGGAGGTGGACCTCGCCCGGGACATCGCACGTGAGGTGCTGACCCGGGCCACCGACCCGGGTCAGCGGGTGCGGGCCTGGATGGTGGTGATCGAGGCGGCCGGACAGGCGCTCGGCGAGGTCGACACCGTCTACCCGCAGGTGCTCGCCGACGCCGGCGACGACCCCAGGCTGCTCGCCCTGGTCCACTACCAGCTGGCCTGGCGCGGCCTGGTCGTCGAGGGCGACTTCGCCAAGGGCCGGGAGGAGGCCGCGCACGCGGCGGAGCTCGCGGCGAAGGCCGGTGACCGGCGCACCGAGCTCCTCGCGCTCTCCTTCCAGGCGCAGACCGAGACCCTGATGGGCCATCCGGACTCCCCGACGACGATTCTGCGGGCGCTGAAGGAGCCTCAGGACCCGCAGGTGGCCTGTCATCACAACGGCGCGGGCATGGCCCGCTACCGCTGGCTGATCATGAGCGACGAGCTCCCCGAGGCCCGCTCCACCGTCAGCGGGCTGCTCCGCGAGGTGCGTCGGCGGGGCATGGTCGAGAGCGAGGTGCACTTCGTGCGTCTGCTCGCCGAGACCGAACTGCGCACCGGGCACTGCGGACGCGCCCTCGACCTCGCCCGCGAGAGCATGCGGCTCGCCCGGGACTCCGGGATCGGCGAGATCGCCTCGGCGGTGCTCCTCTCCCTCGCGGAGGCCGCCGGCGGGGCCCCGGAGCGGGCGCTGGAGCTGAGCCGGGAGGCGGTGGAACTCGCCGAGCGGGCCGGGGACCAGATGTACATCTCCCGGGCCCTGACCGCGCTCGGCCACGCCCAGCTGGTGGCGGGCGACGCGGAGGGGGCGGCGGGCTCGCTGCGCCGCGTACGAGAGCTGGAGAACGGTTTCGGCATCACCGATCCTGCCCGCGGCCGCTGGCACGGCGACCTCGCCGAGGCCCTCGTACGCACCGGGGAACTCGACGAGGCCCAGCAGGTCGTCGACGAGACCCGCGCGCACGCGCTGCGGCTGGGCCGCGAGAGCATGCTCGCCGTACTCGACCGCGCCGAGGCGCTGGTGCGGGCCGCGCACGGCGAGCACGACGCGGCCCTCGCCCAGCTGACGTCGGCTCAGGACCGCCTCGCCAAGCTGGGATACGGACTGGAGGCCGCCCGCGCCGCCTTCGCGCAGGCCGCGCTGCACACCGGGCGGCCGGGCCCGGCGTCGTACGACGAAGCCGCCCGGCTCTTCCGCCGCTGCCGGGCCCTGCCGTGGCTGCGGCAGGTCGAGGCGGCCACCGCCGCGAGCCGGGTGGAACCGAATCCCCCCACTCCCGCGTCAGAGGGCCTGGAGGGCCTCGCCTCGATGGAGCGTCAGGTCGCCGCGCTCGTCATGGAGGGCGCGACCAACCGCGAGATCGCGGCACGTCTGTTCATCAGCGTCAAGACGGTCGAGGCGACCCTCACACGGGTCTACCGCAAGCTCGGCATCCGCTCTCGGGTGGATATCGTCCGACTGGCGGCGGGGCGTCGCACAAAGTGAGGTTTGTCCGGGTTAACTAGCCGACGACCGAGGGTTTTCCCTGCCCCATTCCCCTAGGGGGTTCCCTCATTGGGAACGGGAACTTCCGCGCTCTAGCTTATGAACGTGCCGCTCGCCCGGGCATACGGGGGTCGGTCCCGCGACCCCCGTGCACAACCCCCCACACCCGCGCGACCCCCCACCGGCAATCCCCACGAGGAGACGCATGTTCGGGATCGACCGCGCAAGGAGAACCGCCGCCGTCGTCGCGGCGACCGCTGCCACCGCAGCGACCGCACTGCTCAGCGCCCCCACCGCTGTGGCCGCCCCCCAACCCGTCGTGGGCGGCACGACGACCACGACGACCGCGTACCCGTTCATGATGCAGATTACCGACGCCTCGCAGAACCAGTTCTGCGGCGGCACGCTCGTCTCGGCCACCAAAGTCGTGACGGCCGCGCACTGCATGGTGGGTGAGACCACCAGCAGCGTCCGGGTCATCGGCGGCCGCACCTACCTCAACGGCACCAACGGCACGGTCAGCAGGGTCAGCAAGATCTGGATCAACCCCGACTACACCGACGCCACCAACGGCGACGACGTCGCCGTCCTCACGCTCTCCACGTCGATGTCGTACACCCCGGCGTCGTACGTCTCCCCGTCCCAGACCGGTGTGTACGCGGCCGGCACCACGGCCCGCATCCTCGGCTGGGGCACCACCTCGGAGAACGGCAGCTCCTCCAACCAGCTGCGGACCGCGACCGTCCCGATCGTGTCCGACTCCAGCTGTGCGAGCTCCTACGGTTCGGACTACGTCAAGTCCGACATGGTTTGCGCCGGATACACCTCCGGCGGCACAGACACCTGCCAGGGCGACAGCGGCGGTCCCCTGCTCATCGGGGGCGTCCTGGCAGGGATCACTTCTTGGGGCGAAGGCTGCGCGGAAGCCGGTTACCCGGGTGTCTACACCCGGCTGACCACCTTCTCCAGCCTGGTGACCGCGCAGGTCAACTCCTAGCCCCAGAAGGTCTCCTGAGTATCCCTCAGGTGAGAGACAAGGGGGCGTTGCGGGCTACCACGAGCAGCCCGCAGCGCCCCCTTTCCATGCGTGTGTTTCCGTGCGCGGTGTTTCGGTGTTTCGTACGCGGTTTCCGTGCGCCCAGCGATGTGCAGGCGCTCGGCGGCGGCGACGAAGTAGCTGATCTGCCGGAGTTCCATGAACTCGACTCTAGAGGGGGACGGGGGACGGGGGGGGCGACCCGCGAACCACCCGTTCACGGGCTGCCGGCTCACGGCCGGCGTCGGAAACGGCTACCGGATCACGCTGCCGAAACGGATGTCGTACGAGGCTCCCGGATGCATGTCCGCCAGCATCCGCTCCCCCTGCGCGGTCACGTCCTCCCGCTGGGCCCTGGTGAGTCTTCCGAAGGGTTCGATGACGAGTCCGTCCTCGCGCAGTTTCCACACCCCGGCGAGGAAGCCGTCGACGAGGAGGGTGCAGTAGGCCATGTTTCCGACCCAGTTGCGACCCCAGTACTCGGGCGGCACGACGCGGGTGCGGTCGGCGTGGGAGAGGAGCAGGTTGTCGAACTCGGGGAGGAAACGGGGTGGGGCGGGTGTGTCGGGGCCGGGGCGGGGAGCGTCGGGAAGGTCGAAGAGCTCGGTGCCGTTCTCGTCCCGGAAGGTGAGCAGCCGGGGCCGAAGCCGCTCGAACGCGTCCCGGAGGCGGGTGAGTCCGGCCCAGGTCTGCATGTCCTTGACCGAGGCGGGGCCGAAGGCGGCGAGGTAGCGGAGGACGGTGGAGTCAGGGGCGGGGGCAGGGGCGGGGGCGGGGGCGGCGGCGGAAGGACTGGAACTGGGGGTGGGAGTGGTCGGCGGGGTCGGGCGGGCTGCGGGGTGGCCGTCGAGCCAGTGGTCCAGTGTCGTCAGGGCGACCTGGCCGCTGCGGCCCCACAGGCCGCGTGGGGTGACCTGGACGAGGGGCAGTGTGCAGCGGGCGGCGATCCCGAGGGCCTGGGGGTCGGCGTCGGGCCATTCGACGGCGAGGGCCTCGCGCAGTTCCTTCATGGTGCGGGGCTCGGCCTCGACGAGATCGCGGGCGAGGACGGCGAGGCGGCCGAGGTCGACGCCGGCAAGTCCCTTGCGGAAGTTGGTGAGTTCGCGATCGCGGGCCGGCTGGACCAGGGGGCGGAGGGTGCGGGCGTCGGCGGCGGTGTGGGTGTGGATGGTCGACCGCATGGTGACGATCCGCACCGTCGTTCGGTCCGCCATCGGCGCGGAGAGCCGCTCGGGCACGAAGCCGTCGAGACGAGCGGCGAGCGCGTAGTACGGCGGCTTGACGTTCTGCGCCTGAAGCCCGAGGAGATGCTCGACGGCGGCCTCGACGGAGAGCGGGGCCCGGCGAAGGAGCAGCTGCCGGTCGAGAGTGGCGCGGTTGAGAGCGCGGCGATCGAGTACGGGGGCAGAGGCAGCGGAAGCCCGGCGCCCGCCGACGGGGGCGCCGGACGCAGGGGCGCCGCGCTCCCCACGGGCGCCGGAAACGGGGGCCCCGGACGCAGAGGTGCCGCGCTCCCCACGGGCGCCGGAAGCGGGGGCGCCGGAGGCAGGGGTGCCGCGCTCCCCACGGGCGCCGGAAACGGGGGCGCCGGACGCAGAGGTGCCGCGCTCCCCACGGGCGCCGGAAACGGGGGCGCCGGACGCAGAGGTGCCGCGCTCCCCACGGGCGCCGGAAACGGGGGCGCCGGAGGCAGGGGTGCTGCGCTGCCTGCCGGAGCCGTCGACGGGGGCGCCGGAGGCCGGGGCGCCGCGCTGCCCACGTGGGCCGCTCGTCCCGGTCATTCGTCGCCTCCACGAGCCGCGCTTTCTGCCCTGCCGTGGCCTTGAGAGACCGCCACCGTCATCGCGCCCTCGCCCCGAAAGTCGGTCCCGGTCGTCGCGGCCTGCCCACGGAAGCTCATCACCCTCACCCCGCTTGCCCCACCAGACCCACCTGCCCCACCCGCCCCACGGAATCCCGTCTCCTTCGTCATGTCCCGCACGCTAACCGCCCTCGCGGTCAGCCGCTGTCCGCAACTCTCACCGAATCCCGGCTCCGGCCGCCACCCCGGTCTCGTTTGCCCCGTATATCCTGCCCGGGATCACGCAGCCACAGGCTCGATCCGGGAGGCAGCCGCATGTCCGAGCGACCCGCCCGTCCGGCGCCGAGGAACTCGGTGAAGTCCGTTCTGCGCCGCGCCCTGACGACCCCGCAGCCGCCCTCGGCCGACACCGCTTCCCCACCGGCCGCCCCCGCCCCGGCAGAGCCGTCGGAGGTGGCGAGCGTAGTCCAGGCGGCGCTGTACCGGGACGGCGTCCGTGTCTCCTCCCCCGCCACCCTCGCCGACACCTACCGCGAGCTGCGCGAGGAGCCGGACGGTATGGCCTGGATCGGCCTCGCGCGACCGACGGAGGGCGAACTCCTCTCCCTGGCAGAGGAGTTCGACCTCCACCCGCTGTCGGTCGAGGACGCGATGGAGGCCCACCAGCGCCCGAAGCTGGAGCGCTACGGCGACACGCTCTTCGTCGTCCTGCGCGCGGCCCGCTACCTCGACGCCCCCGAGGAGGTCGACTTCGGCGAGCTGCATGTCTTCGTCGGCCCCGACTTCGTGATCACCGTCCGCCACGGCGCCGCCCCCGACCTCTCCGCGGTCCGCCGCCGTATGGAGGAGTCACCGGAACTGCTGGCACTCGGCCCCGAGGCCGTGCTCTACGCCATCCTCGACGCGGTGGTCGACGGCTACGCCCCGGTCGTCGCCGGCGTCCAGAACGACATCGACGAGATCGAGACGGAGGTCTTCCGCGGCGACCCGGAGGTCTCCCGCCGTATCTACGAACTCTCCCGCGAGATGGTCGAGTTCCAGCGCGCCACCCGCCCCCTGGTCGGCATGCTGCACAGCCTGATGGCCGGCTTCGCCAAGTACGAGACCGACGAGGAGCTCCAGCGCTACCTCCGGGACGTCGCCGACCACGTCACCCACACCAGCGAGCGCGTCGACGGCTTCCGTCAGGCCCTCACCGAGATCCTCACCGTCAACGCGACCCTGGTCACCCAGCAACAGAACGCGGAGATGCGGGCGTTGGCGGAGGCGGGCTTCGAACAGAACGAGGAGATCAAACGGATCTCGTCGTGGGCGGCGATTCTCTTCGCTCCGACGCTCGTCGGGACCATCTACGGCATGAACTTCACGCACATGCCGGAGCTGCACTGGCTGCTCGGCTACCCCTTCGCGATCGCCCTGATGGCGGCCGTGTGCACCAGCCTGTACATCATCTTCAAACGGCGGGACTGGCTCTGAGCAACCGGTCGACGAGGGCCTGAACGAACCCTGGTCCTCGTCCGGTTCGCGGGGCCCCGGCTGGAAGCTGCGCTGCTGGTCGTTGAGATCGTTGCGGATCACGAAGTCCTCGGTGGGATCGGTCGGCCACACGAAACCGTGGCGCCGAAGGGCTTCCAGGTACCGTTCGTTCTGCGGCGCGTCGGTGACGATCAGGTTGTCCGCGTCGTTGTAACGCCACGGGTTGTCGGACAGGCGGATGCGATGCTCGACCCCCAGCCCTTCGAACACCGTGCCGGACGCCGTCGGCGTGCTGATCCGCAACGGGAGACCGCCCGCTTCGGCGTTCCTGCGCCGCATGGACGTGACCGTCGACTTCGTCCCGCCCGACGCCGAGCTGCGCCGACGGCTGTGGTCGGCTCACCTGCCCGGCGGCCACCAGGTCGGCCCGGCCGTACTGTCCGACATCGCACGCCGGTGTGATCTGACCGGCGGCCAGATCCGCAACGCCGCGCTGCACGCCGTGCTGCGCGCTCTGGACAGCGGCACGGCCGTCAGGGACGAGGACGTCGTCGCGGCGGTGCGTCGGGAGTACCGCCGCACCGGCGCGTCCTGTCCACTGCCGATCCGGACGGAAACCGGCCGATGACAGCGCCGCCGCTGGTGAGTTGCATCATGCCGACCCGCGACCGGCGCCGGTTCGTACCGCGTGCGATCGCCTACTTCCTCCGCCAGGAACAGCCCGCCATAGAGCTCGTGGTCATCGACAACGGAACGGACGACGTCGAGGACCTCGTACCGCGGCTGCCGTCCGTCCGGTACCACCGGGTCACCGAACGCATGACGGTGGGCACGGCCCGCAATCTCGCCTGCGAGATGGCCTCGGGCGCTCTAACTGGAGTCGGGGCGGGCCGATCTGTGCGGCATGACGAGCCTGCTCTACCACGACCCGTCGGGGGCCGGGCCTGGCGCTTCACATGGCCACCCCGGCTCCACCGCTGGTTCGCGGGCCAGAGCCTCTGCTACCGGCGGGAAACTGTGGTTGCGCTCGCCCTTCCCCGACCTCCCCGACGGGGAGGACTCCGTGTTCGTCCGGCGTCTGGCGAACCGGACCGTCGCACCCCAGTTCGTGTGACGGCGCCGTGACAGGGCACGGCGGGACTGGCTCCGAGGGGTGATCGCGGGCTCGTTGCGCGCGCCTGTCAGCCGTGGTTGGCTCACCCGATGGATCTTCTGTTGACCGCGAGCGGCCTGCGCAACGAGACACTGCGGGAGGCACTGCGGGACATGCTGGGAAAGCCGTTCGAGGCGGCGAACGTCGTGTTCGTACCGACGGCGTCGGTCGCCGAGGCCGGGGACCACGGATGGCTCGTCGAGGACATGAGCCGGCTGCACGGCCTCGGCTGGCGGGAGTTCGACGTCCTGGAGCTGAACGGCCTGCCCCGGCGGATGGTGCTCGACCGGTTGCTCCACGCCGATGTGATCTATGTGGAGGGTGGCAATCACTACCACCTGGCGCGCAGCATCACCGGCAACGACCTGGCCGACGGATTCCTGGCGGCGCTGGAAAGCCGGGTCTACGTGGGAGTCAGCGCGGGATCGATGATCTTCAGTCGGAATCTCACCGAACACTCTGCGGACGTCATCGGGGACACCGCGGACCTGCACGCGCTCGGCGCGACGACCGTGCAGCCGCCGTTCGGCCTCTTCGACTGGTACCTCAAGCCCCATCTCCACTCGCCGCACTTCCCCGAGCGGGACGACGCCTGGGCCGATCGCATCGTCGCGCGCGCGGACTTCCCGATCTACTTCATCGACGACGAGACGGCCGTCCGCGTCCAGGACGACAAGACGACCGTCGTCTCCGAGGGCAGTTGGCGCTTCCATCCGTGACGCGACGGGTGGGGTGGGTTACGGGCCCCGCTCCTACGCAGTCGTCTCGGAACGGGGTCCGGATCCGGGTCCGGGTTCGGGCCCGGACTGAGCGACCTCGTCCACGGCCGCGCACGCCCGCTTCTCCGGCACACCGGCCGCGATGAGGGTGGCTACGGCGACGCGGGTACCGTCGTCCTCCAGGGCGCCGGTGTTGACCTCCTCCAGGAGGGCGACCGTCATCGCTTCGAGGCCGGCGCTGAGGACGGCGGGCGGCAGGTGGGTGTGGAAGAGCCCGTCCGCCTGACCACGGTCCAGGACGGCGGTGACGCGGTCACGGGCCGGCGCCAGGATCTCGGCGACGCGTTCGGTGCCCAGGTCGTGCCGGGCCAGGGCGAGGAGCATGCGGTAGCGGTCGCCGACGGGCCAGATGGAGAGCAGGAAGCGGACGAGGGCACGGTCGGCGGACTCCTCGGGCTCCTCCCCTGCCGCGATCGCGCCCCGCAGGCTCTCGGCGGCCTCGTCCGCGAGCGCCTCCAGCAGCGCCGCGCGTCCGGGGAAGTGCCCGAACAGCGTCCGCCGTACGACACCGGAGGCGCGGGCCAGCTCCTCGAGGGTGATCTCGGGGTTCCCGCCCAGTTCGCGCCGGGCGGTGGCCAGGATGCGTGCCCGGTTGGAACGCGAGTTGCGTCGCTGCGGCTCGCGGGCGACGGGCTTGGACACGAAGAGAACCTCGATGGGTCGGAGCGGCGCGAGGGCGCGGTGGAGCGGAACGGTCGGCGCCCCATTCTGGCATGGGATGCCGTCACGCCGTCCGAGCACTGATCGGAACCGGGCTCCGGGCGGCCGGGGTCGGCCGCCCGGAAAGGGTCACTCCTCGTCCGCCGTGGTCACCGGACGGGTCCGGCCGGGCTCCGGCAGCTCGCCCTCCTGGGCCCGGATGTACAGGACGTCGCCGATGAACAGGTCGTACACCAGGACCCCGATCACGCCGCCGACCAGCGGCCCGACGATGGGTATCCAGAAGTAGTTGCTGAAGGCACCCGATAGGGTGCCGGGCATCGCCAGGTCCTGCCAGCCCGCCGCCCAGGTGAACAGGCGCGGTCCGAGGTCGCGGGCGGGATTGATGGCGTAGCCGGCGTTCGCGCCGAAGGACATGCCGATGGCGGCGACCGCGAAGCCGACCAGCAGTGGGGCGAGGTTCGCCTTCACCGCCGTGTTGCGCAGGTCGATCAGTGCGACGACCAGCATCACCAGGAAAGCGGTACCGACGATCTGGTCGATCAGCGGGCCCCAGATCCCGCCGTGGAAGTACGGCGCGGGGAAGGTGGCGAAGATGGAGAACGTCGCGAGCGTGTGGCCGTTCGTCTTCGGGCCCTTCGCCACATGGTCGAAGGTGTTGATCGCGTCGTGGTAGACGGCGAAGACCAGCGCGGCGCCCGCGAACGCCCCGATCAGCTGGGACGCCCAGTACGGCAGGACCTTGACCCACGGGAACTTGCGGCGCACCGCCATCGCCAGGGTCACGGCGGGGTTGATGTGGGCCCCGCTGACGCCGCCCGCGACGTACACGCCGAAGACGACCGCCATGGCCCAGCCCCAGGTGATCAGGAGCCAGTCGCCCACCCCGACGAAGATCGTCGTGGGTCCGGACGTACGGCCGGATCCGGGCAGTGCCGCGACCGCCATCGCCACGACACCGCAGCCGAAAGAGATGAGGACGAAGGTCCCCAGGAACTCTGCGATGCATTCACCCCAGAGCCCTCCGCGGCGCCTGAGCCTGGAGGGTTTCACCAGGGGAGGGATTTCCACAGCCATGTCGGCCCCCTAGGAATGAGTCCGCTCAGCACCTCCATCGTCCGCCGCGGACGCATCAAGCGCATCATTCGTGGCACCCCATCCAGATGGGGAGATGGCCGGCCTGGTCGTCCGGGTGCGGGTCTGGCGGAAATCGGACATAAGCGGCTCGCTCAAGGACGCCGGCCACGGCATGTCGTACGGCTAAGGGGTCGGAATGCCCGCCGGGCGGGCGGGGCGGCCGAAGCGGACCGGGACGCCGGGTGAGTACAGGACGCTCACCGGGTCCCCCACCGGCTCGGGGAGCCCGGCCGCGACCACCAGCTCCTCGTCGCACTCGAGGAGTTCGGCCCGGTGCAGGGGCCAGCGCGGATGGGCGTTGGGCAGATACATCTGACGGCCGAAGAAGGCGCTGTGCATGCCCCAGCGCGCGGTGAGGAAGTGCTCCAACTCCGTTGGTTCCGCGATGCGTTCGCCGACCCGGACGGTGATACGGCTGTGCGCGCCGCGGGGGCCGGGCCAGCGGCGGACACTGCTGTAGGTGACGGTTTCCCCGTCCGCGTCGGCCCGCCTCTCGATCTCCATACGGGCCCAGATGTACGGAATGCGGAAACCGATCCGCCCCACCGCGACCGGGATCAGCCGGGAGGCGTCGAGCGAGCGGAACACGACGCCGCGGCGCCCGTTGGCGTCCACCGAGTAGAGGCGCACGTTGGTTTCGGGGAAGGTGCCGAGATACGGCACGCCGGGGAGGTGCAGCCAGCCCACCCGGTGCATCCGGAACGCCACCAGGCCGATGTAGGTGACGCCGTCCAGGGTGTCGGGCACGGTCCCGGGCGGCAGGAGCGGTGCCACGTCGGCCGGGTCGGCGGCCCAGTGGAGGAAGGCGAGATCGAGCCAGGACTGGGTGAGCAGGGCGCGCCGTATGACTCCGGGCGCGTCGGCCGTGATGGGCTCGGCGGGTACCGGGGGCTGCGGCTGCGGCGGCACGGTCGGCGGCATCACGCCAGTATCACAGCCGCCCCGTCACCCGACTCGACCCCGGGGGCAAAGGGATCGCCATGATCTGCGGCCCGGCTCCTGGCCGCGCCGTTCACGGCACAGGCGCTGTCCGTCGGCCTGTTGGCCTCTTGCCCTCTTGGCCCGCCACCCTGCCCTGGGCGGACGCCGGCCCGCCGAGGAGGCCGCCGGTGCGCTGCACCCCGTACCTGATGTCCGTCCTGGTGATCGTCTTCACGATCACGTTCGCCCCGCGCGCCCTGCCCCTCGCGCCGCCGGGCCCATTGCGCGGCCCGGCGGCCTGCGCTTGGGGGCGGGGTGATGTGGGTGGGCCTGCCCTGGGCGGGGGTGCGGGTGTGTCAGGCGGGGCGGTCCGTTCCCACGGCGTACGGCAGGACGGTGACCGCCACCGCGGGGAGGTTGCCGAGAGCGTGGGCGAGGTTCTCGGCCGTGCCGCGGTGCAGCAGACGGCCTAGGAGGGTCGGGTAGGCGCGGTGCGGGAGGAGCAGGGTGAGGGCGGTGTCGCCGTCGGCCGTGGTCGCGCGGGCCAGGTCGGTCAGGGTGCGGACGAGACGGCGGTCGGGACAGTCGACGAGCTCCAGAGGGACGTCGGTCGCGTCCGTCGCCTGCCAGCGGGCCGCGAGGCGCGCGGCGCGCGAGGCGTCCACGGCGACATGCACGGCCCTGACCTCGCCCGGCCGCAGTTCGTGGGCGTAGCGCAGGGCCTGGAAGACCGCCGGGTCGAAGGTGTCGACCAGGACCAGGACGATGTGCCGGCGCCAGTGGGCGCGGTCGCTCTCCCGGGCGGGCGGCAGGGACTGGAGGGCTGTGGTCTCGGCGCGGTACTCGCGGTTGATGCGGATCAGTGTCCACACGCCGAGCGGGAAGACCACGACGACCAGCCAGGCGCCCTCGGCGAACTTGGTGACGGCGAAGATCAGGACGACGGCCGCCGAGACCGTCGCGGCCGAGATGTTGACGGCGATCTTCCAGGCGCGGCCCGGCTCCCGGCGCCGTAGGTGATAGGCCGTCAGACCGGCGCCCGCCATGGTGAACGCGGTGAACACGCCGATGGCGTACAGCGCGACCAGCCGGTCCACGTTGGCGTCGGTGACCAGGAGCAGGGCGAGGGCCACCACGGAGAGGGTGATGATGCCGTTGGAGAAGGCGAGGCGGTGGCCGCGGCGGGTCAGCTGCCGGGGCAGGAAACGGTCTTCGGCGACGAAGCTGGCCAGGTGGGGAAAGCCCGTGAAGGGCGTGTTGGCGCCGGTGTAGAGGATCAGCGCGGTGGCCAGCTGGACCAGGGTCAGTCCGGCCGTGCCCGCCCAGGACTGCCCGAAGACCAGGTGGGCCTCCTGGGCGAGCACGGTCGGGGTGCCGTCGGTGTACGGGATCGCGTGGGTGAGGCGGGCGAGGCCGGAGACACCGAGGACCAGGACGCCGAGGGCGCAGCTCATGGCGACGAGAGTCCGGCGGGCGTTACGGCCCTGGGGTTCACGGAAGACGGAAATCCCGTTGGAAATCGCTTCCAGACCGGTGAGCGAGGAGCCGCCGTTGGCGAACGCGCGCAGCACCATGAAGAGGGAGGCGCCGTAGAGCCAGCCGTTGCCCTCGGTGCCGAGGGGGACGGCCCCGGCGGCGTGCACGTCGGCCCGCGGAAGATCGCCGAACGCCCAGCGGGCGACACCGACGGCGAGCACCAGGCCGACCGAGCCGATGAACAGATACGCGGGCGCCGCGAACATCCGGCCCGCCTCCCGCAGCCCGCGCAGATTGCCGTACGCCAGAAACACCACGACCACCGCGCTGACCGGGAGTTGGAGGTGGTCGAGGCCGGTCCAGCCGCCGCCGGCCAGATGTGCGAGGGAGATCAGCGCGTTGGTGCCGGCCGAGACCTGGACGGCGACCGTGACGACGTAGTCGACGAGCAGCGCGACGGCCGCGACCTGGGCGATGTCGGGGCCCAGGTTCTCCCGGGCGACCACGTACGAGCCGCCGGCCCGGGTGTAGATCATGACGACATCGCTGTAACAGAGCGTCAGCAGTACGAGGACGCACAGCACGGCGCCCGTCACCGGCATCAGCAGCGTGAACGCGGCGACCCCGACGACCGGGACCAGCACGCGCAGCATCTCCTCGCTGCCGTACGCCGAGGAGCTGATGCAGTCGGAGGCCAGGACGCCGAGGGCGGTGCGGTTGCCGAGTTTCTCGTGACGGATGCGCGCGCTCGCCAGCGGCGGGCCCAGCAGCAGGCGCTTGAGGCGGTAGCCGAGCGGCTCGCCGAGGCCGGGGACGGAGTCGTTCGTGGACATGAGGCCCATGACAGCGAGGTTCCCGCCACCTGCGCGTCAGGCCACCCCGGCGGAGGGCCAAGCGGGTGTAAAGCCGCGCCGGCCGGCCGCCGACGGCATGGCCATCAGCTATACATAGTATGTATAATCGCTATGTATAGTCCTGACATGTCTCTGACCAACAAGATGAGGAAAAGGGCGCACGGGTTGCGTGCCGTCGCCGTGATTTCCGCCGCCGCCTCCCTGGCGATCACGGGGTGCGCGAAGGTCGACACCACCGCGCCCAGCGCCGCCCGCTCCCATGTCTCGGCGCAGGCGCGGTTCGGGACCGTGGACTGCCGTGAGGCCAAGTGCATCGCGCTGACCTTCGACGCGGGGCCCAGCGAGAACTCGGCACGGCTGCTCGACATCCTGAAGGAGAAACACGTTCCCGCGACCTTCTTCCTCCTCGGCAAGCGCCACATCGAGAAGTACCCGGAGCTGGTCAGACGGATGGCGGCCGAGGGCCACGAGGTGGCCAGCCACACCTGGGACCACAAGATCCTGACCCGGATAGGACCCGAGCAGATACGCGACGAGCTGGAGCGCCCGAACGAGGCGATAGAGCGCCTCATCGGACACCGCCCCACCCTCATGCGCCCGCCGCAGGGCCGTACGGACGCCACCGTGCAGAAGATCTGCAAGGAGCTGGGCATGTCCGAGGTGCTGTGGAGCGTGACCGCCAAGGACTACACGACCACCGACTCCGCCCTCATCACCCGGCGCGTCCTGGCGCAGGCCTCCCGGGACGGGATCATCCTGCTGCACGACATCTACCGGGGCACCGTGCCCGCGGTACCGGGCATCATCGACGCGCTCAAGGAGCGCGGGTACGTGTTCGTGACCGTGCCCCAGCTGCTCGCGCCCGGGAAGCCCGAGCCCGGAAAGGTGTACCGGCCGTAGCGCCCGGACACACCACCGGCCGTCCGGCGACTCACCAGGTCAGATGCAGTTCCTCCGGCGAGCGGTGGATCATCGTGGGCCGCATGACGACCGGACGGTTTGCCGCGAGCCGCAGGCCCGGGAGGCGGCGGGTCAACTCCTCCAGGGTGAGGCGGAGTTGCTCGCGGGCCAGTTGTGAGCCGGGGCAGCCGTGGACGCCGAGACCGAAGGCGAGGTGGCGCACCGGAGGCCGGGTGATGTCGAACTCGTCGGGGCGGGGATGCCGGGCCGGGTCCCGGTTGGCGCCGCCGAAGGCCAGGAACAGCGTTGCACCGGCCGGGAGTTCGGTGCCCGCCAGGGTGAGGGGACGGGTGGTGACCCGGCGGAAGCCCTGCAGGGCGCCGTCGTAGCGGGCGGCCTCCTCGACGGCGGCGGGAATCCGCTCGGGTTCGGCACGGAGCAGCTCCCACTGGGACGGGTGCCTGAGGAGGTGCAGGACGGTCGTGCCGATCAGGGCGGTGGTGGTCAGATGCCCGGCGATGAACAGGTTCTGGAGGTGGGCGACGAGTTCATGGCGGTGTTCCAGGGTCAACTCGCCCTCGCCGACGACCGAGTGGACGAGTTCCGTGCACAGGTCGTCGCGGGGGTCGGCGTGCCGTTCACGGGCGTACCGGTCCAGGACGAGCTGCATCGCGACCGCGTCCTCGGCCGCGGCGATCTGCTCGGCCTCCTCCAGCGGGCGGAAGAGCAGTTCCTCGGCGCGATGACCGCCGTGCACGACGACCGGCACATCGGCGGGGTCGAGACCGGCGATCCGACCGATGACCTCGCCCGGGAGTCTGCGGGCGTACGCGGACATCAGCTCGACGTGCCCGTCCTTCACGAACCCGTCGACCAGAGCGGCGGCCCGCTCGGCTGCGTACGGCAGGACGGCCGCGACCCTCGCCGGCGAGAGCCCGCGCACGATCGGCGCGCGCAGCCGCTGGTGGTGGGAGCCGTCGGAGGTGACGACGACCGGCCGCCCGCCGAACCCGCCGCCGAGAACGGCGAGCGCGGCCGGCGCGGGCATGACGTCGGGGACGAGGGCGTTCGCCGACGAGAAGTCCTCCGGTCGGCGCAGGACCTCGCGTACGTCGGCGTCGCGGGCCACCAGCCAGGCGTCCAGCTCGGCGACATGGGTCAGGCCGTCGGCGGCCCGGGCCCGTTCGTAGTGCGGGTACGGATCGCGCTGCAACTCGTCGAGTGAGCCGTGCAGTTGACGGTCCATGAGCGCCCTCCGGCCGGCGGTGGTGCGGGTCGCGCTCATGGTGCCGTACGGATGCGCGCATGCGGTAGGTGTCTTCACACACCGGCCCGGGGCCCCGTCCGGGGCGGAAGAGGTCCCGCCGGTCACACCACTGCGCCAACTGCGTGACAGCTACATGAAAACGGTTCCGAGCGGCCCGGATTCCCTACGATTCGTCACGTGGTCAACTTCCTCCTCGAACGCACGGTGCCGCTCCCCCTGGCCGAGGCCTGGCGCCGCCTCACCGAGTGGCACCGCCACGGCGAGGTGGTCCCGCTCACCCGGGTCACCGTGCTCACGCCTCCGCCCACCGGCGAGGGCACCGTCGTCGTCGCCCGCTCGGGGCTCGGTCCGTTCGCCTTCGACGACCGGATGGAGGTCACCGTCTGGCGTCCACCGACGGACGACGGGCCCGGCATGTGCCGTCTGGAGAAGCGGGGGCGCGTGGTGCGGGGCTGGGCGGAGATCGAGGTGCGGCCGGGGCCGGGCGGGCGCAGCCGGGTGGTGTGGCGGGAGGAGCTGGGGGTCCGGTGGCTGCCGGGGCTGTTCGATCCGGTGCTGGAGCGGGCGGCGCGGCTGGTGTTCGGGCGGGCGGTGAACCGGCTGCTGAGGAGGGGGTGAGGGCCGCGGGCTAGGGTGAGGTCCCTGAACTCTCCGTCCAGGCACCGCTATTCGGGAAGGTGACCGGCCGTATGTCGCTGAGCTCCGGGGACGCTGGGTCCATAGGCGGCTACAGGCTGCTCGACCGGCTCGGCAGCGGCGGCATGGGCGTCGTACACCTCGGGCTCTCCGCCTCCGGGCGGCAGGTCGCGATCAAGGTCGTGCACGCGCAGTACGCGCTGGACGAGGAGTTCCGGGCGCGGTTCCGGCAGGAGGTCGCGGCGGCGCGGCGGGTGAGCGGGGCGTTCACCGCGCCGGTGGTGGACGCCGATCCGGATGCCGAGCAGCCGTGGATGGCGACGCTGTACGTGCCGGGGCGGACGCTGGCCGAGCTGGTGGCCGAGGAGGGGCCGCTCGGCGGGCGGGCGTTGCGCACCCTGGCGCTGGGGCTCGTCGAGGCGCTGCGGGACATCCACCGGGTCGGCATGGTCCACCGGGACCTGAAGCCGAGCAACGTCCTGATGGCCGAGGACGGGCCGCGCGTCATCGACTTCGGCATCTCGCGCGCCGCCGACAACGAGGACCTCACGGTCACCGGCCGGCTCATCGGCACCCCGCCCTTCATGTCCCCCGAGCAGTTCGCGGCGCCGAAGGAGGTGACCGGCGCCTCGGACGTGTTCTCGCTGGGCTCGCTGCTGGTGTACGCGGCGACCGGGAACCGTCCCTTCGACGGCGGGAGCCCGTATATGACGGGCTATCAGGTCATGCACGAGCAGCCGAAACTGGACGGGGTCGCCCAGCCGCTGCGCGGTATCGCCGCGCGCTGTCTCGACAAGGACCCCGAGGCGCGTCCCCGACTGGCCGAGTTGCACGAGCTGTTGCGGACGCTGCCGGACGACGCCGGCTCCTTCGCCGTGCCCGAGTACGCGAGCGCCCACACCGTGCCCGGCCTCACTGGGGCGGGCGACGGGCGGTCCCGCAAACCGCGTTCGGGCCCGCGCGGCGCACCGCCGGCGAACGGGGCAGGACGCGGCAGCGGCGGCGGCCGGCGGGTACGGCGGATCCTCGTCGGCGTCGGTACGGCCCTGGCCGTGGGTCTCGGCGGCCTCACGACGCTGCACTACATCTCCCGGGCCACCCCGTCCGAGGCGTCGCCCTCTCCGCACACGAGCTCCACCGGCGCCCCCGCACCCGGCCTGCCGGCCGGCTGGAAACCCTGGCGGACGAGCCTGCTCACCGACAAGCGGGGCGATCCGCTGGACTATCTGGAGTCCGGCTGTGTGCCGAGCGGTTCGACCGCCGTGTACTGCGCCGGAACCGGTTTCACGGTCGCCAGGCTCGACGCCTCGTCCGGCCGCGTGGTCTGGCGTCATGGCACCAGCCCGGAGACCTCGCGGCCCATCGGCGTCCGGGACGGCCACGTCTACACCTACCGCAAACCGGACTCGACCGAGACCTACGTCGCCCGCCGGCTGGTCGCCCTGGACGCGGCCACCGGCAAGGAGCTGTGGGCCCGCCCGGTCACCGAGGACGAGCCGGCCCTGCTGTTCGGCAGGGGAATCCTGACGCTGAACAACGACAAGACGGAGTTCGTCGCCTACGACGGGACGGGCCGGCAGCTGTGGACCGCGCCGTCGAAGTCGTCGTCCGGGACCTACTGCGTCCCCGCCGTGTTCGGCGGCGCCCCGTACGGCCTGTGTTCGGACGCCGACGACCCCGGCTCCGGCACGGACAGCCTGCTGCGTCTCGACCCGGCGCACGGCACCGCCGAGGAGATCGCCCATCTCCCGGTGCGTGCCCAGGCGTTGGGCGTGGTGGGCGGACGACCGCTGCTCGCCGCACCGGACGCGCAGCGGTACCAGTCGGCCCCGGACGGCGACCGTCCGTTCTCGGCGCTGCTGCGTGTGGACCCCGGCACCGGCCGGGTGCAGCGGCTGCCGCTGCGGGACGGGGCGCGCGGCACGGCCACCCTGATCGACGGGGTCGTCTACTTCGTCCGGCCCAACGGCACGGTCACCGCCGTCCGTGGAACCGACGGCGCGCGGCTGTGGCAGCGCACCACGGACGTCGAGAACCTGTCGACGCCGGTGGGGTCCGCGACGTTCGACACGCTGTACCTGTCGAACGAGTACGGCCGTCTGCTGGCCCTCGACCGGGCGACGGGGGCGGTGCGCTGGCGCACGGCCGCGCTCCCCGACCCGGGCGACTCGGCCTCCCAGACGGTGCCCTTCGTGGTGCGGGTCCGGGACGCGATCGTGGCGGTCGCGGGCGACACCGCTTTCTCGGTGCGTCCGGACCGGCCCGCGGTCGTGGCGCCGGGCGGCTCGGGCGCGACCGACAAGTCACCGGGTCCGGGCACGAGCGACGAGTCGCCCGGCTCCGGTACGAGCGACGGCGCCTCGGTCTCGACCACGCCGGGCTCCTCGCCCGGCTCGGGCGGGACGGGGAAGTCGTCGGGCGCGGGGACCGTGGTGCCGACGCCGGCCGCGGACCCGGCCTCGGGCTGATGGCCGTCGTACCTCTCAGGCCACCGAACCGATGCGCCGGGCCGGGAGCGAGGCCGCGTCGTGGTGGATCGGGGTGTGGGCGCCGGTGAGGGAGACCCCGCTGCCGCCGCGGCGGCCCGCGACGATCTCCGAGGCGATCGACAGCGCCGTCTCCTCGGGGGTACGGGCACCGAGGTCCAGGCCGATCGGGGAGCGCAGCCGGGCCAGCTCCAGCTCTGTGACGCCGACTTCGCGCAGGCGCTCGTTGCGGTCGAGGTGGGTGCGGCGGGAGCCCATGGCGCCGACGTAGGCGACCGGGAGGCGCAGGGCCCGCTGGAGCAGGGGGACGTCGAACTTGGCGTCGTGGGTGAGGACGCACAGGACGGTCCGGGCGTCGACCTGGGTGCGCTCCAGGTAGGTGTGCGGCCACTCGACGACGATCTCGTCCGCGTCCGGGAAGCGGGCCCTCGTCGCGAAGACGGGGCGGGCGTCGCACACCGTCACGTGGTAGTTGAGGAACTTTCCCATCCGGACCAGGGCCGACGCGAAGTCGATCGCGCCGAAGACGATCATCCGGGGCGGGGGGACGGAGGACTCGACCAGGATCGTGAGCGGCGCTCCGCAACGAGAGCCCTGCTCTCCGATCTCCAGGGTGCCGGTACGGCCGGCGTCCAGGTAGGCGCGGGCCTCGGCGGCGACCGCACGGTCCAGTTCCGGGTGGGCGCCGAAGCCACCCTCGTGGGAGCCCTCGGGGCTCACCAGCAGGGCGCGGCCCAGCAGTTCGGCCGGTCCCGACACGATCCGCGCCACCGCCGCCGCCTCCCCCCGGGCGGCGGCGGTCAGCGCGGACGCGAGCACCGGGCGGGCGGGGTCACCGGCCCGCACCGGAGTGACGAGGATGTCGATGATGCCGCCGCAGGTCAGACCGACGGCGAAGGCGTCCTCATCGCTGTAGCCGAAACGCTCGAGAACGGTTTCGCCGTCCTCGAGCGCCTGCCGGCACAGCTCGTACACGGCGCCCTCCACACAGCCGCCGGAGACCGAGCCGATCGCCGTGCCGTCGGCGTCCACCGCGAGGGCGGCTCCCGGCTGACGCGGGGCGCTGCCGCCGACGGCCACCACGGTGGCCACGGCGAAGTCGCGCCCCTGCCCGGCCCACCGGTTCAGCTCCTCGGCGATGTCCAGCATCTCTCGGTCTCCTCACAGCGGTTGGATACGGCGCTGGCTAGTGGACGCCCAGCCAGCTCTCGACGGGGTGGAGCGCGAAGTAGATCAGGAAGATCACCGTCAGGCCCCACATGAAGGCACCGATCTCCCGCGCCCTGCCCTGCGCGGCCTTGATGGCGACGTAGGAGACGACACCGGCCGCGACCCCCGTGGTGATGGTGTAGGTGAAGGGCATCAGGACGACCGTCAGGAAGACCGGGATGGCGGTGGCGCGGTCGGCCCAGTCCACGTGCCGGGCGTTCATCAGCATCATGGCGCCGATGACCACCAGGGCGGCGGACGCGACCTCCTGCGGCACGATCGCCGTCAGCGGCGTGAAGAAGAGACAGGCGGCGAAGAAGAGGCCGGTGACGACCGACGCGAGTCCGGTACGGGCGCCCTCGCCTACGCCGGTCGCCGACTCGATGAACACCGTCTGGCCGGAGCCGCCGGCCACCCCGCCGATCGCGCCGCCCGCGCCGTCGATGAACAGCGCCTTGGACAGGCCCGGCATCCGGCCCTTGTCGTCGGCCAGTCGGGCCTCGGTGCCGACGCCGATGATGGTGGCCATCGCGTCGAAGAAGCCGGCCAGCACGAGTGTGAAGACGATCATGCCGACGGTCATCGCGCCGACCTTGCCCCAGCCCCCGAACTCGACATGGCCCATGAGGGAGAAGTCGGGCATCGAGACCGCGCTGCCGTGCAGTTCGGGAGCGCCGTTCGCCCAGGCCTTGGGGTCGATGACGCCGGCGGTGTTGAGGATCGCGGCGACAACGGTTCCGCTGATGATTCCGATCAGGATCGCTCCGGGGATGCCCCGGGCCTGGAGCATGAAGATCAGCAGCAGTGTGCCGGCGAACAACAGCACCGGCCAGCCGGCGAGTTCGCCCGCGGGGCCGAGGGTGACCGGGGTGGCCCTGCCCTGGTGCACGAAGCCGGACTTGTAGAAACCGATGAGCGCGATGAACAGGCCGATGCCCATCGTGATGCCGTGCTTGAGCGCCAGTGGAATCGCGTTCATGATCATCTCGCGCAGGCCGGTGACGACGAGCAGCATGATCACCACGCCGTACATCACACACATGCCCATCGCCTGCGGCCAGGTCATCTGCGGGGCGACCTGCGAGGACAGCACGCCGGAGACCGAGAGGCCGGCGGCGAGCGCGAGCGGGACCTTGCCGACGAAGCCCATCAGCAGGGTGGTGAAGGCCGCGGCGAAGGCGGTCGCCGTGATGAGGGCCTTCTGGCCGAGCGTGTCCCCCGCCGCGTCCTTGCCGGACAGGATCAGGGGGTTGAGCAGGAGGATGTACGCCATCGCCATGAAGGTGGTGACGCCTCCGCGCACCTCGCGCGCGAGCGTGGATCCCCGCCGGGATATGTGGAAGTACCGGTCGAGCCAGGACCTGCCGGCCGGGACGCGGGTTCCTTCGCCCGCGTCCTCGGCCGTGGTCCTCGGCTCCACTGACTGCTGGGTCATGGGGCCATCTCCCAAGGTTCAAAGGGACACCCGCCATCGCCTGCGGCGAGGTGCGGGATTTGGGAATGGACGACCCGGGGGACGGCCCGAGACGAACAATCGGGGGTCCGGGGGGGGTGAACTCCCCCCGGACGCTTCGCCGGTGGAGACCCGCGCGGGTCACATGCCGGTGAGGTGTTCCGGACGGACCGGCGTGCGGTCGAGTTCCAGCCCGGTCGCCTCCCGGATCGCCGCGAGGACGGCCGGGGTCGACGACAGGGTGGGCGCCTCACCGATGCCGCGCAGCCCGTAGGGTGCGTGGTCGTCGGCGAGTTCGAGCACGTCGACGGGGATGGTCGGCGTGTCGAGGATCGTGGGGATCAGATAGTCGGTGAACGAGGGGTTTCTGACCTTCGCCGTCTTCGGGTCGACGATGATCTCCTCCATCACCGCGATGCCCAGGCCCTGGGTCGTGCCGCCCTGGATCTGGCCGACCACGGAGAGCGGGTTGAGCGCCTTGCCGACGTCCTGGGCGCAGGCCAGTTCGATGACCTTGACCAGGCCGAGCTCGGTGTCGACCTCGACGACGGCGCGGTGCGCGGCGAACGAGTACTGGACATGGCCGTTGCCCTGACCGGTGCGCAGGTCGAAGGCCTCGGTCGGCCGGTGCCGCCACTCCTCCTCCACCTCGACCGCCTCGCCCTCCAGCACGTCCACCAGGTCGGCGAGGACCTCGCCGCCGTCGGTGACGACCTTGCCGCCCTCCAGGAGCAGCTCCGCGCCGGCCCAGGCGGGGTGGTAGGTGCCGAACTTGCGGCGGCCGATCTCCAGCACCCGCTCCCGGACGAGTTCGCAGGCGTTCTTGACGGCGCCACCGGTGACGTACGTCTGTCGGGAGGCCGAGGTCGAACCCGCCGAACCCACCTGGGTGTCGGCCGGGTGGATCGTCACCTGCGCCACGCCGAGCTCGGTGCGGGCGATCTGCGCGTGGACGGTGACACCACCCTGGCCGACCTCCGCCATCGCGGTGTGGACGGTGGCGACGGGCTCGCCGCCGACGACCTCCATGCGCACCCTGGCCGTGGAGTAGTCGTCGAAGCCCTCGGAGAAGCCGACGTTCTTGATGCCGACCGCGTAGCCGACACCGCGCACGACGCCTTCGCCGTGGGTGGTGTTGGACAGACCGCCCGGCAGCTGCCGTACGTCCGCGCCCTCGCTGGACTCCCACTGGCGCTCCGGTGGCAGGGGCATCGCCTTGACGCGGCGCAGGAGTTCGGCGACCGGGGCCGGCGAGTCGACCGGTTGCCCGGTCGGCATGATCGTGCCCTGCTCCATGGCGTTGAGCTGCCTGAACTCCACCGGGTCCATGCCCAGCCTCTTCGCCAGCTTGTCCATCTGCGCCTCGTAGGCGAAGCAGGCCTGGACCGCGCCGAAGCCGCGCATCGCGCCGCAGGGCGGGTTGTTGGTGTAGAGGGCGATGGCCTCGATGTCGACGTCCTCGACGACGTAGGGGCCGACGGAGAGGGAGGAGGCGTTGCCGACGACCGCCGGGGAGGCGGAGGCGTAGGCGCCGCCGTCCAGGACGATCCGGCACTTCAGGTGGGTGAGCCTGCCGTCCTTGGTGGCGCCGTGCTCGTAGTGGAGCTTGGCCGGGTGGCGGTGGACGTGACCGAAGAAGGACTCGAAACGGTTGTAGACGATCTTCACCGGCTTGCCGGTGCGCAGGGCGAGCAGACAGGCGTGGATCTGCATCGACAGGTCCTCGCGGCCGCCGAAGGCGCCGCCGACGCCGGAGAGCGTCATACGGACCTTCTCCTCGGGCAGGCCGAGGACGGGTGCGATCTGGCGCAGGTCGGAGTGGAGCCACTGGGTGGCGATGTACAGGTGGACACCGCCGTCCTCCTCCGGCACGGCGAGGCCCGACTCGGGGCCGAGGAACGCCTGGTCCTGCATGCCGAAGGTGTACTCGCCCGTCACGATCACGTCCGCCCGCGCGCGGGCCGCCGCCACGTCGCCGCGGACGATCGGCTGGCGGTGGACGATGTTCGGGTGCGGGACGTGCCCGATGTGGTGGTCGTCGCGGTTCTCGTGGACGAGGATCGCGTCCGGCGCGGTCGCGGAGGCCTCGTCGGTGATGACGGGCAGTTCGCGGTACTCGACCCTGATCTTGGCGGCCGCGCGGCGCGCGGTCTCCGGATGGTCGGCGGCCACCAGCGCGACCGGTTCGCCGTGGTGGCGCACCTTGCCGTGGGCGAGGACCGGGGTGTCCTGGATCTCCAGGCCGTAGTTCTTCACGTCGGTCGGCAGGTCGTCGTAGGTGAGGACCGCGTAGACCCCGGGGGTCTTCAGCGCCTCGGCCGTGTCGATGGAGACGATCTCCGCGTGCGCGACGGTGGAGCGCAGGATCTGGCCCCACAGCATGTCCTCGTGCCACATGTCGGACGAGTACGCGAACTCGCCGGTGACCTTGAGGGTGCCGTCCGGGCGGAGCGTGGACTCGCCGATGCCGCCCTTGGTCTGCGAACCCTGGGTGACCTTGGCGGGGGTGCCGAGGGGAGCGCCGTTGCTTGGCATCGTCAGACCGCCTCTCCCTGCCGGGCGGCCGCCAGGCGGACCGCGTCCATGATCTTCTCGTAGCCCGTGCAGCGGCACAGGTTGCCCGAGAGGGCCTCGCGGATGTCCGCGTCGCTCGGGTTCGGGTTGCGCTCCAGCATCTCGTCGGCGGCGACCAGGAGACCCGGGGTGCAGAAGCCGCACTGGACGGCGCCGGCGTCGATGAACGCCTGCTGGACGGGGGCGAGTCGGGTGCCCTCGCCGGTCTGCGAGTCCTGTCCCGCGGCGGCCCACTTCCGGGCGTCCTGGAGCGAGGTGCCGCAGGCGCCGGTGGCACAGCCCCCCTGTTGTGCGCGCTGCTCGGCGTAGTCGGCCAGCCCCTCGACGGTGACGACCTCGCGGCCCTCCACCTGGCCTGCGGCGACCAGGCAGGAACACACCGGCACACCGTCCAGACGGACCGTGCACGACCCGCACTCGCCCTGTTCGCAGGCGTTCTTGGAGCCGGGAAGACCGAGCCGCTCGCGCAGCACGTACAGCAGGGACTCGCCCTCCCACACGTCGTCGGCCTCCTGCGGACGTCCGTTGACAGTGAAGTTGACGCGCATTACGCGGCTCCCTCCGTGAGGCGGCGGGCGCCGCGGTACGACTCCCAGGTCCAGGTCAGCGTGCGGCGGGCCATGACGCCCACCGCGTGGCGGCGGTAGCTCGCGGTGCCCCGGACGTCGTCGATCGGGTTGCAGGCGCCGGAGCACAGCTCGGCGAACTGCTTGGCGACCGACGGGGTGATGATCTTTCCGCTGTCCCAGAACCCGCCTTCTTCCAGCGCGGCGTTCAGGAACTCCTCCGCGGTCTTCGCCCGGACGGGGGTGGGGGCCGCCGAGCCGATGCCGGTGCGGACCGTACGGGTCTCGGGGTGCAGCGCGAGGCCGAAGGCGCACACGGCGATCACCATCGCGTTGCGCGTGCCGACCTTGGAGTACTGCTGGGGGCCGTCCGCCTTCTTGATGTGCACGCTCTTGATGAGTTCGTCGGCGGCGAGCGCGTTGCGCTTCACGCCGGTGTAGAACGTGTCGATCGGGATCAGGCGGGTGCCGCGCACCGACTCGACCTCGACCTCGGCGCCGGCGGCCAGCAGGGCGGGGTGGGCGTCACCGGCCGGGGAAGCGGTTCCCAGGTTGCCGCCGACGCCGCCGCGGTTGCGGATCTGCGGGGAGGCCACGGTGTGCGAGGCCAGGGCGAGACCCGGCAGCTCGGCACGGAGGTTCTCCATGATCTTCGTGTACGGGACGGAGGCGCCCAGGCGCACCGTTTCCTGGCCGATCTCCCATTCGGTCAGTTCGGTGACGCGGTTCAGGTCGAGCAGGTACTCGGGCCGCCGGTGGTCGAAGTTGATCTCGACCATCACGTCGGTGCCGCCCGCAATGGGCACAGCGGTGGGGTGCTCGGCCTTGGCGGCGAGCGCCTCCTCCCAGCTGGCGGGGCGAAGGAAGTCCATGACCGGCTCTCTTCTTCGTCTCGTGAGTGGTACGGATCGAGCCAGATCGGGTGCGGCGGGACCGGCTCGTTCATGTGCTGTTTACGCGGAGTGAGGTCAGTACACAGCGCCGTACTCCACCGGGGTCAGTCACCGAAACCATGAAGGAGTTGGCTGGCCAGGCCCGGCATCTTGTAGATTCGTATGAACGGAGGTCATCAGTAACCTCCCTGTTTTCCTGTAGAAACGCGGGAAACAGCCTGGCAGTAGAAGAGTGCGGCTCCCGCACCGTCCGGCGGGCTCCTGCCTGAGAGCACCCTCAGGACTCATCGTAGATTTCGAGACAAAGAACGGCGGCGACGAGAATGCGGCTGCGCGCACTTCTGGACACCGATGCGCTGGGCCTCAGGCTGCTCGGTGGCGAGGACGAGCTGGACCGCACCGTGCGGGGTGTGATGACCACCGACCTCCGCGATCCCAGCCGCTATCTCTCGGGCGGCGAGCTGGTGCTCACGGGTCTGGCCTGGCGCCGGGACGCCGACGACTCGGAGCCTTTCGTACGGATCCTGGTGCAGGCCGGGGTGGCCGCGCTGGCGGCCGGCGAGGCGGAGCTCGGGGACATCCCGGACGACATCGTGCTGGCCTGCGCCCGCAACCGCCTCCCGCTGTTCGCGGTGCACGAGTCGGTGGCGTTCGCGACGATCACCGAGCATGTCGTACGGCAGGTCAGCGGCGAGCGCGCCGGGGACCTCGCGGCCGTGGTCGACCGGCACCGGCGGATGATGACCTCGGGCCCGGCGGGCGGCGGCCCGGACGTGGTCCTGGACCTGCTCGGCTCCGACCTGGACCTGCGGGCCTGGGTGCTCTCCCCCACCGGACGGCTCATCGCCGGCTCCAAGGTCGCGGGCCCCGCCCTTCCCGCCGACATCTGCGCCCGGCTGGCCGCCGAGCACCTCTCCGCCGCCCGCTCCGGACGCCGGGGCCCGCACCGGCCGGCGCTCGGCCCGACGACGTACAGCCTCTTCCCGATCCGCAGCAGCGGCCGCTCCGCGCAGGCCTCCCGGGACGTGCGGGAGACGGTCCTGTCGGACTGGCTGCTGGCCGTGGAGGCGGACGCGGGCGACTGGCCCGCCGAGCGGCTCGACCTCCTCCAGGGCGTCACCCAGCTGATCTCCGTCGAGCGGGACCGCCGGGACGCCTCCCGCACGGTCCGCCGCCGGCTCGCCCAGGAGGTCCTCGAACTGGTCCAGACGGGCGCGGCGCCCGCCGAGATCGCGGCGCGCCTGAGGGTGGCCGCCCCGGTGCTGCTGCCGGGTCTCGGCGCGGCCCCGCACTGGCAGGTGGTCGTCGCCCGGGTCGACTGGCGGGGCGCCGACATCGAGGCGGGGCCGGTCGCGCAGTCGCTGCTGGAGGAGATCCTGGTCGACCCCCTCGCGACCGGTCCGGAGCCCTCCGACCGGATCGCTGTCGCGCACACGGGGGACGAGGCGATCGCCCTGGTACCGCTTCCCGCGGTCTCCTCCGAGCACGACGGCTCCGAGTCCGGGATCCTCGCCGACGCGCTCCTGGAGTCCGTACGGGACCCGCTGTCGGCCGGTCTCGACGACGACGGGCAGATCACGCTGGGCGTGAGCGCGGCGGTGCACTCGGCGGAGGGGCTGCGCGGGGCGCTGGAGGAGGCTCGGCACGCCCGGCGGGTCGCCGCCGCGCGGCCGGGGCGGGTCAGCGCGGCGGGGCATCAGGAGCTGGCCTCGCACGTGCTGCTGCTCCCCTTCGTCCCGGACGACGTACGGCGGGCGTTCACCGCGCGTCTGCTCGACCCGCTGCGCGACTACGACCGCCGGCACCGCGCCGAGCTGATCCCGACCCTGGAGGCCTTCCTGGACTGCGACGGCTCCTGGACGCGGTGCGCGACCCGGCTGCACCTGCACGTCAACACGCTGCGCTACCGCGTGGGGCGAATCGAGCAGTTGACGAGTCGTGACCTGTCCCGACTGGAGGACAAGCTGGATTTCTTCCTGGCGTTGCGCATGAGCTGAGGCCCCGGGTCCCACGACTTTGTGAAATCCTTCACCCACCCCCTTGGCCGGGCGCGGAGATTCGTGCTGAGATGCGGCCACCACTCATAGCTCGATGGCGTGCTCGGGGAGGGCAACGTGGCGCATACCGCCATGTCTGGTACCGGAACGACCGCAGGTGACGATCCCCTCCAGACCGCGGTGTGGCGGCTGCGCTCACGCGCCTGCTGGACCGACGCGGCCGCGCTGCTGGAACCGGTTACGGCCGCGTTCGCGCTGCAACGGACGGCTCTCCTCGTCGAGAAATGCCTGTACACGGAGCAGGGGTGGGAGGAGGCGGAGGACGCGCTGCGCACGGCGGAGGCGCTCGCCCACGACGACGAGGAGCGCGGAGCGGCCGCTTGTGAACGCGGGCAGCTTGCCTACGCGGCGACCCTGCACGGCGTGCGCGACCGGGCCGACGAGGCGCGGGCCGCGCTCGGGCGGGCGGCCGCGCTGATCCCTCCGGGGGCCGCGGGGCGGGCCCTGCTGGACTTCCGGCGCGGGCTGCTCGCCGAGAACCTGACCCGCTCCCCGCAGGCGGCCCGGGCCGCCTATCGGCGGGCGCACGCGGGGGCGACGGCGCAGTCGGACCCGCTGCTGCTCTCCTTCACCTGGCGGCATCTCGCCGGACTCGCGCTGCGGGACGGGGAGTTGGCGGAGGCGCGGCACGGGTTCACCGAATCGCTGCGGATCCGGGAGGAGTTGGGGTACCTGGTGGGTACGGCCCCGGCTCTGGCGTCCCTGGCGGACGCGGAGACGGAACCGGAGGCCTCTCGGCTGCGCGAGGAGGCACGCCGTCTGTTCCGCCTCCTCGGAGGAGTCCCCACCTGGCTCTCCCGCCAACTGAGCCCCCCGACCCCGGACGCCGCGACGGCCTAGCCCTCCGCCGGGTGCCGACCCGGCCGTGAGGCGCCACGGGGGCTCACTTCCGGGCCCGCGGACGGTCCTGCCCACCGCGCACCGGGTCCGCACGCCCTTGCTGCCGCGCCAGGCCCGCGTTCCGTCTTGTGCTCCCGCCCCGGGGCCCGCGCATGATCTCGCGCATCCCGCCTCCGTGCCTGCGCACGGCGCTCCCGCCCCGGGCCTGCGCACCACGCTCCCACTCCGCCCCGGCCCGCGGACGGTCTTGCGGCCCCGGACCGAGGCTGCCGGCCCCGCGGACCGCGCCCCTCGGGCGGCGAGCGGCGAGCGGCAACTGACGGGGGGGCAGGCGGCGGGTGGACGCAACTGCGCTAGTTCTTGCGGACGCTGGTCCACAGGTGCTCGATCGAACCCAGTATGGAGTCGCGCAGCGCCGTGTCGCGGGCCAGGGCGAGCGCCACCACGGCGACCACCAGGAAGGAGACGACGCCTCCGCCGCGGCCCCGGTGGGACGTGCCGGCGTGCGGCGGGGGCGGGCGGTGACCGGCCTGGTGGACGTGGTTCATGTGGTGCCGCATGGCCTGGTGATGGGCCTGCTGGTGGGCGCGGTGGGCCTGTTGGGCGGCCTGCTGGGCCTGCTGCTGCGCCATGAAGGACGGGTCGGGCATCGGTGTCACCTCCGACGTACGGCACCGTGGTGTGCCGGATTCGTACGGGATGCCACGCGGAGGCGGGCGGCGGGCGTTCCCGGCGTCGGGAACCGTCACCGGGAACCTACGATTCTGTGACCGCCGTCACAAGCTCAGGACGCGCCCGCGAAGTGCCGCCCCACCAGCGCCCGCACCAGGTCCAGGTCGTGCGCGACCAGCGCGTCCAGCAGCGCCGTGTGCTCGGCCGCGTCCGCCATCAGCTCGCCCCGGCCGGCCGCCCCGCCGACCAGGGGCCACTGGGCGCGGCGGTGGAGGTCGTCGGAAATGCGGACGAGTTGCTCGTTGCCGGAGAGGGACAGCATCGCCCGGTGGAACGCCCGGTCCGACTCGGCGTACGTCGCCCGGCAGCCCGTCGACGCGGCACGCACCGTCGCCTCCGCCGACGGCCTGAGCTCCGCCCAGCGTTCGACCGGGACCGCGCGCGCCAGGCGCAGCATCACCGGCACCTCGATCAGCGCCCGCACCTCGGACAGTTCGGCCAGTTCACGGGTTCCGCGCTCCACCACCCGGAAGCCCCTGTTGGGAACGACCTCGACCGCGCCCTCCAGCGCCAGCTGCTGCATGGCCTCCCGCACCGGGGTCGCCGAGACCCCGAAGCGGTCGCCCAGCGCCGGCGCCGAGTACACCTCGCCGGGCTTGAGCTCGCCCGCCACCAGGGCGGTCCGCAGCGCCGCTAGGATCTGACCCCGCACCGAGGCCCGCTGGACCGGGCGCGGGCCCGGGATCGGCTGCTCACTGTGGGTGTGCTCGCCCCGCGTGGCGCCGCCCGCGGCGACACCCCGCTCCCGGTCGACGTCCGCCGCCACCGGCTGCGGCGGCACCCGCGACGCCGTCGGCCGCACCTGAGGAATCCCCGTCTCCGCCGAGCCGTGCGCGCTCTGCCTCACGGGTCCTCCTCCGGACGTGTCGGTACTTGGGGTCATTACGGCGGGTTGTTACTCGCCCGTCAAGCACCATAAGCGGATAAGCCGTCAGTTCAAATCCCGATAATCTTGGGTAAGGTTAGCCTTACCTTCAATCGAGCCCGGATCGGCGGTACCCGTATGCCCGCGCACATACCCGTGCCCCGCTCGCCCCTGGAAGACGCTTACACCCGTCTCACCGAGGTGTTTCCCGGTCTGGAGATCACGGAGATCGACGCCCGGGAACCGTTTCCCCACACCGGCGGCTGGGTCCGTGCCGCCTCACTGGCGGAGGACGGGCCGGAGCTCGAGTCGTTTCTCTCCTGGGACGACGCCCAGGTCCTGCGCGACTACGGACACCGGGCCCGCCCGGACGTCGTCGCGAGTTTCGGGCTGCACCGGTACGCCTGGCCCGCCTGTCTGCTCATCACCGTCCCCTGGTTCCTGCACCGGCGCGTCCCCCGCTTCCCCGTGAGCCACGTCGCCTACGACCGCACGGTCCCCGGTCTCTCCCTCGGCCGCCTGGCCGTGCGGCCCGCGGGTTTCGCCTGCCTGCCGGGCGACCCGGCCGCCGCGCTGCCCGGCGCTCGCGTGGTCGACGACGAGGAGGCGCTGCGGGCCCAGGTGCGGGCCGCCGTCGCCGAGCATCTCGAGCCCGTGCTCGGCGGGTTCGGGCCGCGCATGCGGCGGCGCGGGCGGGCGCTGTGGGGCATGGCGACCGACGAACTGGTGGAAGGGCTCTGGTACGTCGCCCATCTGCTCGGCGAACAGCGGCGCGCGACGCGGGAATTGGAGCTGCTGCTGCCGGGGGCCACCCGGCCGTACGTCGGGTCGGCCGCCTTCCGGGAGCTCACCGGTCCGGACGGGGAGTCGCTGCCCACCCGGGACCGGGCCAGCTGCTGCATGTTCTACACGGTGCGCCCCGAGGACACCTGCGCCACCTGCCCGCGCACCTGTGCCGCGGACCGGGTGGCCAAGCTGCTGGCCGGTGCCGCCAGTTGAGGGACCCTCGCGCGCGGGCCCGAAAAGCCGTCCCGTAAGATCACTGGCGAAAGGGACCGCCCTTGGTTACGGTTGCTTCACAACTTCCTCACGCGTCGCAGGAACTTTCCGAAGAACCACCCGTACGGGTACTCTTATTCGAACTCAACTCCCGCCCCTCAAGCGGCAGTTCGAGCAGAACGCCGCCCTGGGCATCCCCTTGCACTTCCTTGGCGGCCTCTTGCCCCGAAAACGCCTGAGGGCCGTTGGGATTGGGCCACTATGGCGGGCGTTACGCCCTATCCCAATGCAAGGGACCCCTAGATGAGACTGACCGACATATCGCTGAACTGGCTGCTTCCGGGCGCCGTACTGCTCCTGGGCATGCTGGCGGCGGTGGCGGTGCTCGCGCGCAGCAAGCGGTCCGGCGGGGAGCACGCGAAGGACGACTCGTGGGAGCGCAGCGAGGAGCGCCGTAGGCGCAAGGAGGCCATATACGGCACCGCCTCCTATGTGCTGCTGTTCTGCTGTGCGGCGGTGGCCGCCGCCCTCTCCTTCCACGGCCTGGTCGGCTTCGGCCAGCAGAACCTCGGCCTCACCGACGGCTGGGAGTACCTGGTGCCGTTCGGCCTGGACGGCGCCGCCATGTTCTGCTCCGTGCTCGCGGTGCGCGAGGCCAGCCACGGTGACGCGGCGCTCGGCTCCCGGATACTGGTGTGGACGTTCGCGGGTGCGGCGGCCTGGTTCAACTGGGTGCACGCGCCCAGGGGTATCGACCACGCGGGCGCCCCGCAGTTCTTCTCCGGCATGTCCCTGTCCGCCGCCGTGCTGTTCGACCGCGCGCTGAAGCAGACCCGCCGGGCCGCCCTGCGCGAGCAGGGTCTGGTGCCGCGTCCGCTGCCGCAGATCCGGATCGTGCGCTGGCTGCGGGCTCCCCGCGAGACCTACAAGGCCTGGTCGCTCATGCTCCTGGAGAACGTGCGCAGCCTGGACGAGGCGGTCGACGAGGTGCGCGAGGACAAGCGGCAGAAGGAGCAGGACCGCCTGCGCCGCCGGGAGGCCGACCGTCTGGAGCGTGCCCAGCTCAAGGCGATCAGCCGGGGCCACCGCGGGTTCGTCGGCCGGGGCGGCCGGCCGGAGCCGCAGGCCCTGGAGCGGGCCTCCGGCCAGACCACCGCGGAGCCCGCCATACCGGCGCCGGAACCGCTGCCCGTGCGCTCCCGGCCGTCGCTGCAGCCCGTCCGCAAGGGTGGCTCTGACGGGATCACCGTCGATCTCACCGCGGAGGACGACACAATGGCCCTCCCGCGTCTCGTCGCCAGTCCGGTCCAGTTAGACGAGACCCCGGCCGAGCTCACCAGGGCACCGCAGTTCGCGGAACACACCGACGAGGTCCTGCGCTCGCT
>NZ_JBEXCS010000092.1:0-40186 GCF_040605395.1 Streptomyces sp. NPDC005648
GCCGCGCCGACCACCGTCGACAGCGCCGTGTTGTCGGCGAGGTGCTTGTCGAACAGGGCGAGTGTCATCGAACGCGTGGTGACGCGTCGTCCGCCCGTTTCCGCATCCGTGCCCGGTCTGTGCGGGGCATGTGTGTGCAGCCTCACGGTGAGCCTTCTCTCGCCTGGTGCAAATAGCTGCAAATAGGTCTCTAGTGGACGGTTGGCATGCGGTTGACGTCGATGCGGCGTGTATGTTCCGGGGCCGAGAGCCATGGAAGGGACCAATCCGGTGAACAAGAAGCTCGCGGCCGCACTGTCCGGCGGTGCGGTACTGGTACTGGCGCTGTCGGGATGCAGCAGCGGCAACGGCAACAACGACAAGCTGAACGCCTGGGCCAAGCAGGTCTGTGACGCCGTACAGCCGCAGGCCCAGAAGATCGAGGGCGCCAACGCCGCGATCCAGAAGCAGACCTCGGACAACAGCGCGCCGGCGGACGTCCAGAAGACCGACGCACAGGCCTTCCAGGACATGTCCGACGCCTACCGGGCGATCGGGGCCGCCGTCCAGAGCGCCGGGGCGCCGGACGTCGACAACGGGGCGCAGAAGCAGAAGAACGCGGTCAAGGAGCTCAACGACATCGCCGCGTCCTATGCCACGCTCCAGGCGCAGGTCGGCAAGCTGGACATCAAGGACCAGGCCAAGTTCGCCGACGGCCTCAAGGGCATCGCGACCTCCCTGGACAAGCTGAGCCAGAGCGGCAACGACGCGCTGAAGACCCTGGAGGAGGGCAACGTCGGCAAGGCGATGTCCAAGCAGGCCAGCTGCAAGAGCTCGCCCGCTTCGGCGCCCGCTTCCGCGCCCGCGACGACGAGCTGACACAGAGCTGCGAGCGGCCGCTCCCGGCGGCCACAATGGGGGCGTGAGTACCTCCAGCCTCCCCGCCCTGCCCGCCACCCCCGCCTCCGGTGGTGCCGAAGTCGCCGCCCGGCTGCGGGACGCCCTGCTCGGCGCGTCCTTCACCGCCGACGGGCTGCTCGAACTGCTGGGCGCCCCCGCGTACGCGGCGCTGGCACGCAGCGAGACCGTGCCCGCGCTCCGGGCGACGCGCGGGGACACCCCGCTGGAGGTGCTCGTACGGCTGTTCCTGTTGCAGCAGCCCGTGCCGCACGCGCGCGTGGAGGGCGTTCTGCCGCTCGACGCCCTTGTGGAGAGCGGATGGCTGGTGCGGGCCGGGGCCGACGAGGTGGCCGCGACCGTGGATGTACGGCCGTACGGCGGGCCCGGCGGCGAGGACTGGTTCATCGTGTCCGACCTGGGCTGCGCGGTCGGTGGCGCGGGCGGGATCGGCAGCAGGGACGAGGGAGTCGTCCTGGGCGTCGGCGGCGCGTCCACGACCCTGGCCGGCATCACCGTCCGTACGCCCGTCTCCTCGGCCCTGGACCTCGGTACCGGCTCCGGTGTCCAGGCCCTGCACGCCGCACGGCACGCCACGCGCGTGACGGCGACCGACCTCAACCCGCGCGCGCTGCACATCACGGCGCTCACGCTGGCGCTGTCCGGCGCGCCGGCGGCCGATCTGCGCGAGGGGTCGCTGTTCGAGCCGGTCAGGGACGACGAGACGTACGACCTGATCGTGTCGAACCCGCCCTTCGTCATCTCGCCGGGTGCGCGGCTGACCTACCGGGACGGTGGGATGGGCGGGGACGATCTGTGCCGCTCGCTCGTTCAGGGGGCGGGGGTGCGGCTGAACGAGGGCGGGTTCGCGCAGTTCCTCGCCAACTGGCAGCACGTGGAGGGGGAGGACTGGCAGGACCGGCTCAGGTCGTGGGTGCCGCGCGGGTGCGACGCGTGGATCGTGCAGCGCGAGGTGCAGGACGTCACGCAGTACGCCGAGTTGTGGCTCAGGGACGCCGGTGACCACCGCGGGGACCCGGCCGAGTACCAGGCGCGCTACGACGCGTGGCTGGACGAGTTCGAGGCGCGCAAGGTGAGGGCCGTGGGCTTCGGCTGGATCACCCTGCGTAAGACGGCCGCCGCCGAGCCCTCGATCACCGTGGAGGAGTGGCCGCACCCGGTCGAGCAGCCGCTGGGCGACACCGTACGGGCGCACTTCGACCGCCTCGACTACCTGCGCGCGCACGACGACGCGGCCCTGCTGGAAGGGCACTTCAGGCTCGCCGGCGAGGTCGTGCAGGAGCAGGTCGGGCTGCCCGGCGCCGAGGACCCGGAGCATGTGGTGCTGCGTCAGAACCGCGGAATGCGCCGGGCCACCAAGGTGGACACGGTCGGCGCCGGCTTCGCGGGCGTGTGCGACGGCTCGCTGAGCGCCGGGCGCATCCTGGACGCCATCGCCCAACTGGTCGGGGAGGACCCGGTGTTGCTGCGCGACCGGACGCCGGCGCAGATCAGGCTGCTGGTGGAGCAGGGGTTCCTCGTGCCGGTGGAGTGATCCCGGGCCGCATGTCACCCCTGGGGCGGTTCCGCACCCCTGGCACCGGCTGTGCCCGATCTGACGGGATTTACGGGATTGATGATGAAAAGTACTCCTGTCAGTGGTGCATGCGACGCTACTTTCTAGAGACAGGCTCCACGCGTCCTCGGGGGAGGCGCGCTGTCTCGGGGGAGGCACCATGGCCGGTGGGACGACGCAGCACGGCGAAGGCCGGATGATCAACGGGCGGTACCGGCTGGTGCGGACCCTCGGAGCGGGCGGTATGGGCCGGGTCTGGCTCGCCCACGACGTGGAACTCGCCTGCGAGGTCGCCGTCAAGGAGATCGCGCTGCCGGACGTGCCGACGGACGGCGAGGAGATCGCGCAGCGCATCGCCCGCGCCCGCAGCGAGGCCCGGCACGCGGCGCGGCTGCGCGGCCACCCGCATGTGGCCACCGTGCACGACGTGGTGGTGCACGAGGGCCTCCCCTGGATCGTCATGGAGTACGTCCCGGACGCGGTCGACCTCCAGGCCATGACCCGGGGTTCGGGCCCGCTGCCGCCCGACCGGGTGGCCCGGATCGGCCTCGCCGTCCTGGACGCGCTCATGGCCGGGCACCGGATCGGCATCCTGCACAGGGACGTGAAACCGGCCAACATCCTCCTGGCCCCGGACGCCTCGGGCGACGCCTACGCGCGCGTGCTGCTCACCGACTACGGCATCGCCCTCATGCCCGAGTCCCGCGAACCCCGGCTCACCGCCACCGCCGGCATCCTCGGCACCCCCGGCTACCTCGCGCCGGAACGCGCGCGTGGCGAGCCGCCCACCCCGGCCGCCGACCTGTTCTCCCTGGGCGCCACGCTGTACACCGCCGTCGAGGGCCGCGGCCCCTTCGACCGCAACGGCGACTACGCGACCCTCACGGCCCTCCTCGGCGAGGAGCCGACCCCGGCGGTCCGCGCGGGCGAACTGGCGCCCGTGCTGCACGGGTTGCTGGTGAAGGACCCGACGCGCCGCTCGGCGCCGGAGACCGTGCGGCACGGACTGGAGCGGGTCCTCCAGCAGGCCGCCGCGAGCGCGCCCGCGCAGGTCTTCGGCCCGCCTCAGGGGTACGTCGGGAACCTGTCACCGCAGCCGGGCCCGTCGGGCGGTGTGCCGCAGGGATACGCGGTGAGCGGACCGGCCCAGGGCGGCACCCCGAACACCCCGTCGGCGCCCGGGTACGGGTCGGGCGGCGCGCCCGCGGGCCATGTGGCCGGCGGGCCGTACGGAGGCACGCCGCCGTTCACGCCGGGAGCGCCCCCGGCCGGCCCGGGAGCGTCTCCGGCCACCCCGGGCGGGCCGCCGTACACGCCGGGTGGACCGCCGTACACGCCGGGCGGGCCGCAGACGCCCGGGGCACCGCCCGCACCGCAGACGCCGGGCGCACCGCAGACCCCCAACACCCCGCAGACACCCGGCGGGCCGCAGGGCCCGGGACCGTATCAGGGCTGGAATCCCTACGCGGGCAGCCCCACGGTGACGTACGCGGGAGGCGGTACGCCGCCCCCGTACCCGGGTGGACCCGGGCAGAGCCCCGCGGGCGTACCGGAGAGCGGTGATACGGGGCGTCGGCGGCGACCCGAGATCCTCGTCGCCGTGGTGGCCGCGGTTGCTCTGGTGATCGGTGCCGGCGTATGGGGGGCGATCTCGCTGACCGGCAACCAGCACAAGCCCGGGCCGCACCCGACCGCGTCCGCCCCCAGGTCCCCGGCGTCCTCCGCGCCCGCTCCGACCGGGCCGGTCTTCGTGTACGGCAAGGAGGTCGGACTCACCAAGGCCTTGCAGGCGGGGGACTGTGTCAAGGCGGTTTGGACCGGGGAGCCGTTCAAGTCCGCGCCCAACCTCGGGGTGGTGGACTGCGCGGCCGACACCCCCGAGGGCCAGGTGGTCGCCGTCGACTCGGCGGCGGACTACGCCGACGCCCGTGATCATGGAGCGGACCGCTGCGCTCGCCAGAGCAAACCCCTCGCCCAGAGCCTCCCGGACGCCGGGTACTACGCCGTGGTCCCCACTCAGCAGGGCTTCGGCGCGGCCCAGGGCAGTACGGCCTGTCTGGTGCTCGGCCGGCATGTTCCGATCGGGGGCGAGATCGGAAGGTTCCGGGACGCGGGCGTGGACATGTCGTCCGCGCAGATGAGCGTCGGCGACTGCTTCACCTACAAGGAGGACAAGGACACGATCCACACCTATCTCACGGACTGCGGCCAGGGCCACACCGACCAGGTGATCGGCTTCGCCGATGCCCCGGCGAACATGGACTTCACGACCGGGACCAAGGAGCACGACAAGCTGTGCGGCAACAAGTTCCAGTCGACCTGGGCACCGGGCACCAAGCGGTACATCACTGGCTGGTGGCCCTCCAAGGAGTACTGGAACCAGGGGTTCACGACGATGATCTGCACCTTGGAGCCCGCCGACGGCGGCAAGGAGACCGGGCAGGCCACTCCGGCCGCGTCCGGCTCGGCATGACGTTCCCCGGCCGGGTGGGGCGCGGTGCACCGGCGCCCCGCGTTCACCCCGGGTTCGCCCGTGCGTCGCCCGCCCGTGGCAACGTCCGGTGCCGGTATCCCGCACCGGAAGGACTCACCATGGAGAGCGGCCCGGCGATCTTCACCGGCACGGTGTTCGACCTGTTCGGAGCCGCTCTGCTGGTCTGGGTCGGCGTCCGGCTCCGGCACCGCCGACCCGTCGCCCTCGGTGTGAACCCGGTCGCATCCGCCACCGTCGCCGTGATCGCCGGCGTAGGGGCTCTCGTGCTCGGCGTGTGGTGTTTCGGGCGCGTGTGACGACGGCCCGGCTCAGGATTCCCGGAGGTCGGCCGACCTGGTCCGGGGCCGTGTGACGGCCTGGGGCGGAGGTGACCGGGAGACGGCCTTCCGCAAGATCCCGGAATGCCGCTGAGCACTCCGGGCGGCAGGAATGGCGCGACTCGGGTTACCGTTCGAGTGGCCGTTGTGGGCTTTTCCCGTTTGACACGGGGGCGGGATGTACCGTCACACTCCGCAGCGTCACCATGACTGTGCCCCGGGACGTAGGCCTGGGGAGGCCCCAGCGTCGACCGGAGAGAGAAGAGCGAAGTTGTCCCCGACCAGCGAGACCGCAAAGGGCGGCCGCCGACTCGTCATCGTCGAGTCGCCTGCCAAGGCGAAGACGATCAAGGGCTATCTCGGCCCGGGTTACGTCGTCGAGGCGAGCGTCGGGCACATCCGCGACCTCCCCAACGGCGCCGCCGAGGTGCCGGAGAAGTACACCGGCGAGGCCCGCCGTCTCGGTGTGGACGTCGACCACGACTTTCAGCCGATCTATGTGGTCAACGCCGACAAGCGGGCCCAGGTCAAAAAGCTCAAGGATCTGCTCGCCGACTCCGACGAGCTCTTCCTCGCCACCGATGAGGACCGCGAGGGCGAGGCCATCGCATGGCACCTCCTGGAGGTGCTGAAGCCCAAGGTCCCCGTCAAGCGCATGGTGTTCCACGAGATCACCAAGGACGCGATCCGCGAGGCCGTCGCCAACCCGCGCGACCTCAACAAGCGCATGGTCGACGCCCAGGAGACCCGCCGCATCCTCGACCGTCTCTACGGCTACGAGGTCTCGCCGGTCCTGTGGAAGAAGGTCATGCCGCGACTCTCGGCGGGCCGTGTCCAGTCGGTCGCCACCCGGCTCGTGGTGGAGCGGGAACGCGAGCGCATCGCGTTTCGTTCCGCCGAGTACTGGGACCTGACGGGCACCTTCGCGACCGGCCGTGCGGGGGACTCCTCGGACCCGTCGTCGCTGGTCGCCCGGCTGCAGACCGTCGACGGCAGGCGGGTCGCGCAGGGCCGTGACTTCGACTCCCTGGGACAGCTCAAGAGCGCGAACACCCTCCACCTCGACGAGGCCAATGCCCGCGCCCTGGCCGCCGCTCTGGAGAACACCCGGTTCTCCGTGCGGTCCGTCGAGTCCAAGCCGTACCGCCGCTCGCCGTACGCCCCCTTCCGTACGACCACGCTCCAGCAGGAGGCGAGCCGCAAGCTCGGCTTCGGCGCCAAGGCGACCATGCAGGTGGCCCAGAAGCTGTACGAGAACGGCTTCATCACCTACATGCGTACGGACTCCACGACCCTCAGCGACACCGCCGTGACCGCCGCACGCGCCCAGGTCACGCAGCTGTACGGCGCCGACTACCTGCCGTCGGCCCCGCGGACGTACGCCGGGAAGGTCAAGAACGCGCAGGAGGCGCACGAGGCGATCCGCCCCTCGGGTGATCGTTTCCGCACGCCCGCCGAGACCGGCCTGACCGGCGACCAGTTCCGGCTGTACGAACTGATCTGGAAGCGGACCGTCGCCTCCCAGATGAAGGACGCGACCGGCAACAGCGTGACCGTCAAGATCGCCGGCACCGCCGCCGACGGCCGGGACGTCGAGTTCACCGCCTCCGGCAAGACGATCACCTTCCACGGCTTCCTGAAGGCCTACGTCGAGGGCGCGGACGACCCGAACGCGGAACTGGACGACCGCGAGCGCCGGCTGCCGCAGGTCGCCGAGGGCGACCGGCTGAGCGCCGAGGAGATCACGGTCGACGGGCACGCCACCAAGCCCCCGGCCCGCTACACCGAGGCCACCCTGGTCAAGGAGCTCGAAGAGCGCGAGATCGGCCGCCCGTCGACGTACGCGACGATCCTCGGCACGATCCTCGACCGTGGCTACATCTTCAAGAAGGGCACGGCACTCGTCCCGTCCTTCCTGTCCTTCGCCGTCGTCAACCTCCTGGAGAAGCACTTCGGGCGGCTCGTCGACTACGACTTCACCGCCCGGATGGAGGACGACCTCGACCGCATCGCGGCCGGCCAGGCCCAGTCCGTGCCGTGGCTGAAGCGCTTCTACTTCGGTGAGGGCACTGCGGACGGCGGCGCGGCCGACGCCGGCAACGGCGACGGGGACCACCTGGGCGGCCTCAAGGAGCTGGTGACCGACCTGGGCGCGATCGACGCCCGCGAGGTCTCCTCGTTCCCGGTGGGCAACGGCATCGTGCTCAGGGTCGGCCGCTACGGCCCGTACATCGAGCGCGGCGAGAAGGACTCCGAGAACCACCAGCGCGCGGACGTGCCGGAGGACCTGGCACCCGACGAGCTGTCGATCGAGCTCGCGGAGGAGCTGCTCGCCAAGCCGAGCGGCGACTTCGAGCTGGGCGCCGACCCGGAGACGGGCCACCAGATCGTCGCCAAGGACGGCCGCTACGGCCCGTACGTCACCGAGGTGCTCCCCGAGGGCACCCCGAAGACCGGCAAGAACGCCGTCAAGCCGCGTACGGCCTCCCTGTTCAAGTCGATGTCCCTCGACACGGTGACCCTCGCCGACGCCCTCAAGCTGATGTCGCTGCCGCGTGTCGTCGGCGCCGACGCCGAGGGCCAGGAGATCACCGCACAGAACGGCCGTTACGGCCCGTATCTGAAGAAGGGCACGGACTCCCGCTCGCTGCAGACCGAGGACCAGCTCTTCACGATCACCCTCGAAGAGGCGCTGGAGATCTACTCCCAGCCCAAGCAGCGGGGCCGGGCGGCCACCAAGCCGCCGCTCAAGGAGCTGGGCACCGACCCGGTCAGCGAGAAGCCGGTCGTGGTCAAGGACGGCCGTTTCGGCCCGTATGTGACCGACGGGGAGACCAACGCGACCCTGCGCTCCGGCGACAGCGTCGAGGAGATCACCCCGGAGCGCGGCTTCGAACTCCTCGCCGAGAAGCGGGCGAAGGCCCCCGCCAAGAAGACGGCGAAGAAGGCGCCCGCGAAGAAGGCCCCGGCCAAGAAGGCGACGGCCGCGAAGAAGACCGCCGCCAAGAAGACGACGGCGGCGAAGAAGACGACCGCCAAGAAGACGGCCGCGACCGCCGCGAAGAAGGCGACGGCCACGGAGTGACGAGGGTGCGGGGCCGGGCCTGTTGAGGGCCGGCTCCTTCACATCCCGTTCGCGAAACGAACGCCCCGGTATCGCTTTGGTGTCGGGGCGTGCGCACGTTCGGGCGCACGCCGTGGGTTGTCAGTCGCTCCCGATAGGCTGAAAGCATGACGCGAGCGGAGCAGCCAACGGCCCACCACCCGGCCCCCGACGACGCCCTTGTCGCGGACTCCCGCGAGCGCGCCGTCCGCGCCCTGCTGAGCCGTCCGCAGCTGAGGCGGCTGTGGAGCGCGCACCTCGTGGGGTCGGTCGGCGACACCCTCGCCCTTCTCGTGCTGGTGGTCCTCGCCCTCCAGGCGGCCATCGCCGAGGGCTCCTTCGGGGGCGACTACCGGGGCGTGGCGTTCGCAGTGGCGACCGTTTTCGGGGTGCGCATCCTGGCGACGCTGCTCTTCGGCGCCGTACTCCTCGGCCCGCTCACCTCGCTGACCGCGCAGGAGGGCCCGCTCGACCGCCGCTGGACCATGGTCGGCGCCGACGGCGTCCGCGTCCTCGCGCTGATCGTCGCGCCCCTGTGGATCGACTGGATGCCGGCCGACGCGCTGGCGGTCGTGCTGGTCACCGCCTTCGTGACCGGAGTCGCCGAGCGCTTCTGGACCGTGTGCCGGGAGAGCGCGGCGCCCGCGCTGCTGCCCGCCCCGCCGCTGGAGGGCGCTACGGTACGGCCGCTGCCGGACCATATGGACGCGCTGCGCCGCCTGTCGCTGCGCACGAGCTTCGTGGCGATCCCCCTGGCCGCCGCCGCGCTCGTCGTCGCGGCGTTGCTCAACAACCTTCTGGGCACCGGGATCGCCTGGTTCGAACAGCATCAGGCGGCGCTCGCCTCGTATGTGGCGGCCGGTCTGTTCGCCGCCTCCCTGTCCGTCGTGACCTTCCTCGAACTGCCCGGCACCCGCACCCCGCGCGCGCGTTCGCCGCTGGAGGGCCTGCGCCGCCCCAAGACGGGCACGGGCGTCGACAAGGGGCGTACCGGCGCCATCCCGCTGCTGGTGCTCGCCGCCGCGGCCGTCGCGGGCGCGATCTCCGCGGCCGTCGCCGTGTCGGCGCTGCACGCCACGGACCTCGGCGGCGGCCCCGCCCTCTTCGGGCTGCTGGTGCTCACGCTCACCGGCGGTGTCGTCGCCGGCATCCGTACGGCGCCGAAGCTGCTGGTGTCGCTGTCCCGGCGCCGTCTGCTCGCCCTGGCGATCGCGTTCACCGGCATCGCGCTGCTGGCCGCGGGTCTCGTCCCGGACGTCACCAGCGTCGTGCTGATCCTGGGCCTCGCCGGTGTCGGCGCGGGTGTAGCCGCCAACATCGCCCACACCCTGCTCGACCAGGAGGCCGAGGACTACCGGCGGGCGCGGACCACGGAGCATCTGCACGCGGTCGTCCGGGTCTCGGTGGCACTCGGCGCGGTCGTCGCTCCGGTGGTCGCGGCGGGCATCGGCCCGCACCGCCTGGAGAACGGCAGGTTCGTGTTCGCACACGGCGGCGCCGCCTTCACCCTCATGCTGGTCGGCGCGCTGCTGCTGCCGGTGGCCGCGCTGGTGCTGGCCAAGGTCGACGACCGTTCCGGTGTGCCGCTGCGGCACGATCTGCGGGACGCGCTGCTCGGCGGCGACGACCCGGTGACGGTGCCCGCCGCGAGCGGCTTCTTCATCGCCCTGGAGGGCGGCGACGGCGCGGGCAAGTCCACCCAGGCCGAGGCGCTCGCCGAGTGGATCCGGGCCAAGGGCCACGAGGTCGTGGTGACCCGCGAGCCGGGCGCCACACCGGTCGGCAAGCGGCTGCGGTCGATCCTGCTGGACGTGTCGAGCGCGGGCCTGTCGCACCGGGCGGAGGCGCTGCTGTACGCGGCGGACCGGGCGGAGCACGTGGACACCGTGGTGCGGCCCGCCCTGGAGCGCGGCGCGGTCGTCGTCTCCGACCGGTACATCGACTCGTCGGTCGCCTACCAGGGCGCCGGCCGTGATCTCTCCCCGACCGAGATCGCCCGCATCAACCGGTGGGCGACGAACGGCCTGGTGCCCCACCTGACGGTCCTGCTGGACATCTCCCCGGAGAGCGCCCGCGAGCGGTTCACCGAGGCGCCGGACCGGCTGGAGTCCGAGCCCGCCGAGTTCCACGCGCGCGTGCGGTCCGGTTTCCTGACGCTGGCCGCGGCCGACCCCGGACGGTATCTGGTGGTGGACGCCGGCCAGGAGCCCGAGGCCGTCACGACCGTCGTACGGCACCGGCTCGACCAGATGCTGCCGCTGTCCGAGCAGGAGATCCGCGAGCAGGAGGAGGCGCGGAGGAAGGCCGAGGAGGAGGCCCGCCGCAAGGCGGAGGAGGAGGCCGCCCGGAAGGCGGAGGAGGAGCGGCTCGAGCGCGAGCGCCAGGAGCAGCTCGCCAAGCTCCGCGCCGAGGAGGAGGAGCGCAAGCGGCGCGAGCTGGAGGAGGCGCAGCGGCGCGAGGCCGAACGGCAGGCGGAGGAGGCCCGGCAGCGGGCCGAGGAAGCGCGTCGGCGGGCCGAGGAGGAGCGGCAGCGGCTGCTCGCCGAGGAGAAGGCGCGCGCCGAGGAGGAGGCCCGCCGCAAGGCCGACGAGGCGCGGCGGCGCAAGCAGGCCGAGGAAGAGGCCCGGCTGCACGCCGAGGCCGAGGCGAAGCGGCTGGAGAAGCAGCGCAAGGCCGAGGAGGCGCTGCTGCGCGCCGAGGAGGCCCGACGGCTCGCCGAGGAGGCCGCGGCCGCCGCGGAGGCGGGCCCCAGGCAGCCCACCGCGCCCGCGGTGCCGGTCGACGCGGCGACCGTGCCCACACCGGTGGTGACGCCGACGAACGCGTCCGGCGGCCCGGTGGAGGAGACGGCCGTGCTGCGGCCGGTGCGGGACGGTGACGGTGCGGGGGCGGCCGACGGGGGTCGTGGTGCCGACGGTGGCAGGGGTACTGGTGCTGCCGCTGCGCCGTCCGGGAGCGAGTCCGACTCCGAGGTGACGACCCAGCTGCCGCAGCCGCCGGCTCCCGCTGGGGCTGCGGACGAGACCGCGGTGTTGCCTCCGGTGGTGCCAGGTGCGGCGGATGAGACGGCCGTGCTGCCTCCCGTGGTGCCGGGCGCCGCGGATGAGACGGCCGTGCTGCCTCCCGTGGTGCCGGGCGCCGCGGACGAGACGGCCGTGCTGCCGCCGGTTCGGGGCGAGGACGCCGCGGATCGGGTGCCGCCCGGGTTCTTCCGGGACGAGCCCGTGACGGTCCGGCCGGAAGGGGTCGAGGACCGTACGCGCGAGATGCCCCAGCTCGACGCGGACGGGACGCCTCGGCGCAGGCCCCGGCCGGACTGGGCGGAGGAGACGCCGTTGGACGACCTGCCCTCGCTGGCCGACGAGCTGCTCGGCCCGCACCAGGACGAGCAGGACGAGGGCCGCGGACGACGTGGGCGAGGGCGCCGCTGACGTCGGGCGACCGTCGTTGTCAGTGCCACCCCGCACAATGGATCCCGCAACACGCACCCGTGACGAAGGGGCGAACCGTGACGAAGGGGCGGGGTGACACATGACCGTATGGGACGACCTCGTCGGCCAGGAGAAGGTGGCCGAGCAGCTGGACGCCGCCGCTCGGGACGCCGACGCCTTCGTCACCGCCGCCGCGGCCGGCACCCCACCGCCCGAGGCGTCGAAGATGACCCACGCCTGGCTGTTCACCGGGCCCCCCGGCGCCGGCCGGAACCAGGCGGCGCGGGCCTTCGCCGCCGCGCTGCAGTGCGTGTCACCGGACCGCGCGCTCGGCGGTTCGCCCGGCTGCGGGTTCTGCGACGGCTGTCATACGGCCCTCGTCGGGACGCACGCCGACGTCACCACCGTCGCCGCGGTCGGCAGCCAGATCCTCGCCGACGACATGCGGGACACCGTCCGGAAGTCGTTCACCTCACCGGCGAACGGCCGCTGGCAGATCATCCTCGTCGAGGACGCCGAGCGGCTCAACGAGAAGTCGGCCAACGCCGTGCTCAAGGCGGTGGAGGAGCCCGCGCCGCGCACCGTCTGGATGCTGTGCGCGCCCTCGATCGAGGACGTGCTGCCCACGATCCGCTCGCGCTGCCGCCACCTGAATCTGCTGACCCCGTCCGTGGACGCCGTCGCCGACATGCTCGTACGACGGGAAGGCATCGAGCCCGCCGTCGCCGCGGCCGCGGCCCGCGCCACCCAGGGACACGTCGACCGCGCCCGGCGCCTGGCCACCGACCCGGCCGCCCGTGCGCGCCGCGCCGCCGTGCTGAAGCTGCCGCTGCGGGTCGAGGAGATCGGTGGTGCGCTCAAGGCCGCCCAGGAACTCGTCGACGCGGCCGCCGAGGACGCCAAGCAGCTGGCCGAGGAGATGGACGGCAAGGAGACCGAGGAGCTGAAGACGGCACTGGGGGCGGTCCAGGGCGGACGGATGCCGCGCGGTACGGCGGGGGTGATGAAGGACCTGGAGGACAAGCAGAAGCGGCGCCGTACGCGTACGCAGCGCGACAGCCTGGACCTCGCGCTGACCGACCTCACCGGCTTCTACCGCGATGTCCTCGCCCTGCAGCTCGGCACCCGTGTCGCGCTGGCCAACGGGGACGCCGAGGACACCCTGGAGCGGTTGGCCCGAGGCGGCTCTCCCGAGGCCACTCTCCGCCGCATCGAGGCGATCGCCGCCTGCCGGGACGCCCTGGACCGCAATGTGGCCCCGCTGCTGGCGGTGGAGGCGATGACGATGGCGCTGAGAGCGGGCTGAGGGGGGAGTGGCGTAGAGGAGCGGCGGCCGAGAGCGCAGAACACTGCGGCGGGGCTTGCGCCGATCAACGGAGGTTGCTTGCGCCGATCAACGGAGGTTGACCAGGTAACTCGTACGAGCCACGATGTACACGCAGGGCGTCCGAGTCGCTGCGCAGAGTTACGCTCGCCAGATGCACATCAGGCGCACCCCCCGCCCTCACCTCGGCCCCCAGCCCCACCCTCAATCCCGCCCCCGTCGGCCCCGAACCGTCGGCGCCCTCCTCGTCACCGCCGCCCTCCTGCTCTCGGCGTGTTCCGCCTCCGGCTCGGCCAGTTCCGGCGGCGGTCCGGCCGACGCGGCGCTGGCCGCGCTGCCGCAGTCGACGCCGTCCACCTTGGCGCCGTACTACGCGCAGAGGCTGAGCTGGCGCTCCTGCGGCGTCCCCGGCTTCCAGTGCGCCACGATGAAGGCGCCGCTCGACTACGCCCACCCGGGCGACGGGGACGTACGGCTCGCCGTCGCCCGCAAGAAGGCCACCGGCAAGGGCAAGCCGCTGGGGTCGCTGCTGGTGAACCCGGGCGGGCCGGGCGGCTCGGCGGTCGGTTACCTGGAGCAGTACGCCGGCATCGGCTACCCGGCGGAGGTCAGGGCGCGGTACGACATGGTCGCGGTCGACCCGCGCGGGGTCGCCCGCAGTGAGCCGGTCGAGTGCCTCGGCGGCCGTCAGATGGACACGTACACACAGACGGACACGACCCCCGACGACCAGCGGGAGACCGACGAACTCGTCGACGCGTACAAGAAGTTCGCGGAGGGCTGCGGGGCGCACTCGGCGAAGCTTCTGCGGCATGTCTCCACGGTCGAGGCGGCCCGGGACATGGACATCCTGCGGGCGGTGCTGGGGGACCGGAAGCTGACGTATGTGGGGGCGTCGTACGGGACCTTCCTCGGGGCGACGTACGCCGGGCTCTTCCCGGACCGGGTCGGGCGGCTGGTCCTGGACGGGGCGATGGACCCGTCGCTGGACGCCCGGCGGATGAACCTGGACCAGACGGCGGGCTTCGAGACGGCGTTCCAGTCCTTCGCGAAGGACTGTGTGCAGCAGCCGGACTGCCCGCTCGGCCGCAAGGGCACGGCTCCCGCCCGGGTCGGGGCGAACCTCAGCGCGTTCTTCAAGAAGCTGGACGCGCACCCCATCGCCACCGGTGACCCCGACGGCCGCAAGCTCGGCGAGGCCCTCGCCACCACGGGTGTGATCGCGGCGATGTACGACGAGGGCTCGTGGGCGCAGTTGCGCGAGGCGCTGACCTCGGCGATGAAGGAGCGCGACGGCGCGGGTCTGCTGGTCCTGTCGGACAGCTACTACGAGCGTGACGCCGACGGCCGCTACTCGAACCTGATGTTCGCCAACGCGGCCGTCAACTGCCTGGACCTGCCGTCGGGCTTCTCCTCCACCGAGCAGGTCGAGAAGGCGCTCCCGTCCTTCGAGAAGGCGTCCCCGGTCTTCGGCGAGGGCCTGGCCTGGGCGTCCCTGAACTGCGCGTACTGGCCGGTGAGGCCGACCGGCGCACCCCATCGCATCGAGGCGAAGGGCGCGGCTCCCATCGTGGTGGTCGGCACCACCAGGGACCCGGCGACGCCGTACCACTGGGCGCAGTCCCTCTCCCACCAGCTCGCCTCCGGCCGCCTCCTCACCTACGAGGGCGACGGCCACACCGCCTACGGTCGCGGCAGCGACTGCATCGACTCGGCGATCGACACGTTCCTGCTGCGCGGGACACCGCCCACGAAGGGGAAGCGCTGCACATAACCCCTGCTCACAGCCCCTTACGGGCCCGCCTCGCACCCCGGAAGCCCTGGCTCCGGGGTGTGGTCCGAGCACCCCTGGAAACTGTGTAGACTTACCGACGTTGCTGATCGCACCATGGTGCGGACGGCGCGCCGCCTTAGCTCAGATGGCCAGAGCAACGCACTCGTAATGCGTAGGTCTCGGGTTCGAATCCCGAAGGCGGCTCTATGGTGAACCCCAGGTCGGGCCTCTGACCTGGGGTTTCTTTGTTTCGTTGACCTTGAAATCCGGGCTAATCGGACATTTATGGTCTATGTATCGTAATGCGTAGGTCCTGGGTTAGGTGGGTACTGGCCTGCACAAGGTCTGACTCCTTGCTGGTGAATGGTCGAGTCCCAGGCCCTGGGCCAGCGGTGGAGTCGCTGAGCCCGGGGCCATCTACGGGGTGCCGCTCAGGCAGACTTGGCAGTCATGCCGCGTTCTCCGGCGAGGAGCTCGACGATCTCGTGGAGACGGAACTTCGGGTCGGGAGCCTCGGCGATCATTTCGGTGAGCAGGTTGTTGAAGTGGTCCAGTGCGGGGCTGCCGAGCCCGGCCGCGTTCATCGCGGCGTGCCCTTCCTGGAGTTGCCCGATGATGCGGGCGGCGTCGGCGTTGACGGCGGTCGTCATGCCGACACCTCCGCCCGCTCGGACCCGGTCTCGCAGAGGACACGGGTGAGCGTGTCCCACACCTGGTCGGGGTCCCCGGTCTCCAGGATCATCCCGGCTGCCACGTCGAGGGCCTTGTCGATACGCCCGCCGTTGTTCTCCTTCTCTACGTCGATGGCGCGCAGTACGCGGACAACGTGGGGGCGGGCCGCCGCATGCGCGGCGGGCAGCCGGTCGGTGGCGTCCGCCAGGTCCCAGCCAGCCGGGACCTGGTACGCGGCCGGGCTGTCGGCGTAGGTGACGACTTTGGGAGTGCCTTTGCCGCTGCCCAGGTGGACGTCCAGGCGGAGCCGGGACGCTTCCCGGAACAGGGCGGTGATGTCCGGGCCCATGCCGTCGAGGATCACCTCGCGGGCGGCGCGACTGCTAGGCCGCGACGAGGACCGCGCTATCGACGCCGACCGATGCGGCCTCGGCGAGCTCGACCTTGAGGCTCGGGGCGCAGGCCTTCATCGAGACGGGCCGAGGCCGTGGGCCTTGAAGATGCGGGTGATCTCGGCGAGGTCCGGGCCTACCGCGAGGACGGGGTGCGGAAGACGCGCCATGTGCCGTAGGCGCCGGCGGGCAGCTTGTCGAGGAGCTTCTTCGCGGCGCGCTCGCCACGGTCAGTGCGGCGGGCCTGGTCGGCGGCGCGCTCGTACCCGCGGGCGGCGGCCTCGATCTGCTCGACCGGGGGATCTCGTCGACCTCGTCGAGGCCGGCCGGGTTCGGGACCTCGACGATCGCGATCTCGGCCTGGTCGGCAATGAGGGCGGCGGGGGCGACGACGGAGCGGACCACGTCGGTGATGGTGCCGAGCTTGCCCCGCACAGGATGAACGGTGCGGGGGATGTGAGAAGAGCCTCTTCGCGCCGCAAGGTCGGTGCGCTGGACGCCCTTTTGTCGCCGGGTCCAGAACTGGAGTCCCGCCCGACGGGGCCCGGCCCAGCCCGCCGCCGGGCCTTCCTGGGGCCAGAATGGAGCCGAAAGGACGGGGAAACCCCGGGAGTGATCACCAAACCCCGGGCACCCCAATGCGTGGAGCTCTTCAGTCGCGGTTTCGATGATCGTGCCCTCGCCGACCGGCTGCCGGGCCTCTTCCGGCTTCGGGGCGCGCTTTCTCAGACTCAGTGAGTGTCGGGCTCCGGGTCCGGCAGGGGGAGTTCGTCGAGGTCGAGGGTGAAGGTGCGGCCGTCGGCCAGGGGGATGGGGAGCTTGCCTGTGCCGTATGCGCGGGTGTGGGCGGTGCTGTAGCCGCTGGAGGTGGGCTCCGTGTGCAGGACGACTTCCCGGGCGTAGGGATCCACGACGAGGTAGACGGGGATGCCGTACCGGCCGTACTTCGCGGTGCAGTCGTCGTAATCCTTGCGTGCCGAGGACGTGGAGACGACCTCCGAGATCAACAGGACGTCCTCGAAGCTGTAGCGCTTGCCCTCCTTGCGCGCGTCCTCGCGCAGGATGGCCAGGTCGGGGGCAGAGTTCTCGTCGGCGGGGAAGTCGATGTAGACGTCCGAGGTGACCTTCGCGTGACGGCCGAGGGCGAGAGAGTCGATCTGCATCGACCTGATCGTGCTGGAGTGCTCTTCGCTCTGCGGGGTCATGATGATCTTTCCGTCGGCGCCGAAGAACACCACGTATCCCGCGGGGAACTCGGTGTGCGTGATCGCGTCGACACTCATGGACGGTGCTCCTTCCCGTGTGCCGTCATGATACGGCGGACAGAGCCGTCCCACGGGTGGACTTCCCTGGCGTGCGCGCACCACAGGGGGGAACCGGTCCGCACGAGCGGACGCCGTGACGCAGGGCGTGAGCTGGGCCCGTAGGTGTTCGGACCCAACAGCCGGCGTTGGGTGACTTCCAGGGGCGGCGGGCACCTTCCGGGTGGCCATGGGGTGACCGGACGCCTTTGGACGTTGCCGTACGAGGTACCGGCGTCCGGTACGACGCATGTGGTTTGATCAGGCACAACGGCATCTGGCGGCATCAGTTGTCACCAGGGCCGGGCGGGCTGGATGAGCACCAGGTCCGCCGCTGTCCCGCTGGGCCCGCCGGGTCACCCTCGTGATGTCGCCCACGCCTTCCTCGCCGTCGTCCGCGCCGACGAACACGCACACCGGCCCACGCCGGACGACGTGATCCCGTTTGTCCTGCAACGAGATCTGCCGCCTGTTCATCGCGCTCGTCGTCCGGCCCGCCCGCGACACGGCCCACTCACTTGCCTGGTCCGACTGGCGCGGCCGCCCACCAGACACGATCACGCACCAGTCACTACCGGAGGCGAACCGCATCCCTCACATCAAGATCAGGAACTACGGCTGGAGTGGTCAGTGGCGGTGGCCTTGATGTCCAGTGGATGGGGGGCTTTGTCCGAGTCGGACAACTCGACGATTCGAGACCCGCTGCTTCGGGAGTACCCGATCCGGTGGCCGCTCGGTGGCCGGACGCCTTTGGACGGGGCGGCATGAAGTAGCAGAGGGCAACCTGCCGCCAGTGCTCTGATCAGGCACGACATCACTCGGCGGCATTACGCAGTACCCGGCAACACGAACCCTCACGGTCTCGTAATGCGTAGGTCTCGGGTTCGAATCCCGAAGGCGGCTCATCCAAAGCCCGGCTCGGACAGTGTCCGAGCCGGGCTTTCTGGTTCAGCGGATGCGGATGCGGCGGCGCGTCCTTCGACAGGTGCGATCGGCCCTGGACGTACCGGCGGGTCTGGCCTGATCTGAGTGTGGCGGACAAATGGGTCCGCGATGACGGGGTTCGGGCGGATGGCGGACCGCGGTGATGACGCCGGCAGGCCCCCGGACGAGAGGTGCGCGATCCACTCTTCGCGCGCCGCTGTGCAGCGACACTTCTCCTCAGATCTTGAAGATCCGGACCGTGGGGCCGCACAGGATCTTCAGGTCCGCGGGGTCCGCGGTCAGGATGGTCGAGGGGGCGGGTGAGACGAGCGCGGTGGCGGCGACGATCGCGTCGAGGGCGTACTTGTCGCCGTGGAGTCCTGCTGTGGCGAGGAGTCTGCCGGCGTGGCGGGCAATGGCTTCGGTGGGCGGGATGATGTTGACGCGGGAGACGGCGTAGTCGAAGCGGGCCTGGTTCGTCTTGGGGTCGCGGGCTTCGGCGAGGGTGACGGAGCTGGTGATGACCCGAATGTCCTCGGCTTCGGCCGCGGCCGGTCATTCGGTGAGTTCGGACGTGCGTCGTACGAGCTTGGACTGGCCCTCACAGTCGAGGACGAGGGTGTCGCTCACGCGGCGTTCGCCGAGCCGCCTGCGTCACCGCGCGGGATGGCCCGCTTGGCCTCGACCGCGGCCTGGCCGGCGGGGCCGTGTTCGGCTTCGGCGTCCTCGATGAGTTCGCGCAGCCGGTCGCGCTCGAGTTGGCGCTGGATCAGGGCTTCGACGTAGGCGGACATGCCACGCTTGCCGGTACGCGCCTTGAGGGCGGCGATGGTGCCTTCGTGGAGGGAGACGGAGACCGGGCGGACGGGGCCTTCGCCGGGAGCGGGTCCTCTGTTCCCCCGTCGGACGGCGGGGTGCGATCTCACCCGGTCGCCCTTGTGAGCAGTCGTCCGCGGTCCCGTATCCCCCCAACGCGACACCCTCCACCCCCCAACTCCCCCCACCCGCCCGCCCGTTCACCACCCCAGGCGTGTCAAGGAAAAGTAAAGGCTTCCCTCGCGGGTCGATGGAAAGATCCTCTTTGCCGTCCCTTTAAGGGCAATCATCTTCTTTTGGGTCGGGATACCTTCACAGCGGCCACACACGGGGGACACAACTTAACAACCTGAAACGGGGGAGATCATGACGTTTCATGCCAGTTCGTCCCGAAGGCGTAGACCGCTTCCTGGGATGGCGAGGGGCAGTCGTTGGGCGGCCGGAGTTCTGTCTCTGGCCCTGAGCCTGACGATGCTGGACGGCGCGTACGCCTCGGCCGCGGTCTCGGCCGCCGTCCCGTCCAAGACGCCCGAGGCGTCCGGCGCGCCCAAGAAGCCCGCGGCGGCGCAAGCCGCGGACATCCCGTCCGCGCGGATCGCGGCGCGGCTCTCGGGCAGGCGCGTGGAGGCGCTGTCCGCACGCACGGAGACCTCCACGACGTGGGCGAACAAGGACGGTTCGCTCACGACCGAACTCACCGCGGGCCCCACCCGCTTCAGGGACGAGGCCACCGGGAAGTGGCGCGACGTCGATCTGAAGCTGGTCCGGAAGCCGGACGGCACGGTCGAGCCCAAGGCCCACCCCGAGGCGCTGGAGCTGGCCGGCGGGTCCGGGGCGCCGGCGAAGTCGTGGAAGGCCGCTCGCGCGGCCCGGGCCATGAACCTGGTGACGCTGGGGGAGGGCGCCCAGCAGATCGCCCTCCAGTGGAAAGGCGGTCTCCCCAGGCCGGAGCTCGACGGGACGCGTGCGCGGTACGTCGACGCGGTTCCCGGCGCGGACGTGGTCGTGGAGGCCACCCGCACCGGTTTCGAGCAGTACGTCCAGATCAAGGAGCGCCCCGGCGCGGAGAGTTACTCGTACACCCTGCCGCTGAAGGCCAAGGGTCTGAAGGCGAGGCAACTGCCCGACGGCAGCGTGCTGTTCACCGACGGCAAGCACAGAAAACGGGCTGTCATGCCCGCGCCAACCATGTGGGACGCCACCGTCGACAAGCGCTCCGGTGAGCACACCCACAAGGCCAAGGTCGGCTTGAAGGTCGTACAGAAGGGTTCCTCGGTCGACCTGGTGGTCACCCCGGACGCCCGCTTCCTCACCGATCCGGAAACCGCCTACCCGGTCACCGTCGACCCCTCCACCTCCTCCCTGTCCAACGTCTTCGACACCTACGTCCAGCAGGGCGAGACCGTCGACTGGTCCACCGACACCGAGCTGGACCTGGGCAACCCGGGCACCAAGAACGCCGACGGCACCCCGCGCACCGCGCGGTCCTTCATCTCCTGGAACACCACCCCGATCCAGGACTCGCTGGTCTCCAGCGCCAAGCTCAGCCTGTGGAACTTCCACTCGGGCAACACCGACTGCAAGCCCTACCCGTGGGACGTGTGGTCCACCGGCGCCGCCTCCACCTCCTCGCGCTGGACCGCCCAGCCGTCGTGGATCGCGAAGAAGGCCACCTCCACCGAGACGACCGGCAACGCCGGATGTTCGGCCCAGCCGGACGGCTGGATCAACGCGGACGTGACCACGCTGGTGCAGGAGTGGGCCTCGGCGAAGGCCACCCGCGGCAACATGGGTCTGCAGGCCGCCGACGAGTCGGTGGTGTCGCAGTGGAAGCGGGTCAACTCCGCCAACGCCGCCGCCAACCCGCCCAAGCTGACGGTGACCTACAACTACCGGCCCAAGACTGGCACCGACCGGCAGGCCGGCCCGCCCTTCTTCAAGGGGAGCGACGGCGTCTGGTACGTCAACACCACCACCCCGACGCTGCGGGACACCTTCACCGACGTCAACAACGACACCGTCGACGGCACCTTCGAGATCGACGACGCGGCCACCGGCGCCCAGGTCGGCACCTACCTGGTGTCGCCGTACGTGCCCAGCGGGCAGCCGGCGTCGGTGACGGTACCGGCCGGGGTCCTGCAGAACGGGAAGACGTACAAGTTCCGCACCAACCCCTATGACGGCACGCACTACAACACCGCGTGGTCGGCCTACGAGACCTTCACCGTGGACACCTCCGCCCCCTCCGCGCCCTCCTCGGTGACCTCCACCGACTACCCGGCCGACCAGTGGGTCAAGGGCGTCGGCCAGCCGGGCGTCTTCTCCGTCACCCCGCCCGCCGGCGACCAGAACGGCGTCGAGTGGTCGCTCGACGGCGTCACCTGGACCACCGTGCCCACCGGCGGTTCCACGACTCCGGTGAAGATCACCGTGAAGCCCGACACCGCGGGCACCAACATCCTGTCCGTGCGCAGCACCGACAAGGCCGAGAACAAGTCCGACCCGGTCGTGTACACCTTTCACGTCGGACCGGGCGGCGTCACCAGCCCCCGGGACGGCACCCGCACCGCGGCCCGTGTGCCGCTGACGGCCGAGGCGGACAGCGGCAAGTACACCGGTGTCTCCTTCGACTGGCGGCGCGGCGACGCCGACGCGTGGACCCCGGTGCCCGCGGCGGACGTGACCGCGGGCGGTCAGCCCCTGTCGTCCTGGCCGGCCCCGCTCACCGCCGGCAAGAGCGCCAAGCTCACCTGGAACGCCACCTCGACCGTCAATCCCGACGGCGACATCCAGCTGCGTGCCGACTTCACCGGCTCCGGCGCCTCGGCCTCGTCCGACGCGATCAGTGTCGTGGTCGACCGCGGTGCCGACGGCGCGGCCACCACGGACGTGGGGCCCGGCTCGCTGAACCTGCTCACCGGCGACTACAGCCTGTCGGCCACCGACGCCTCCTTCTACGGCCTCACGGTGGACCGTACGGCCTCGTCCCGGTCCCCGCAGGCCGGCGGCCACGACGACCAGGCACCCGTCTTCGGTGAGGAATGGGCGTACGGCGCGGCGTCCGACCAGGTGGACACGCCCTTCTCCTATCTGCGCAAGACCTCGGCCACGTCGCTGAGCGTCGTCACGGCCGCCGACAACTCCGAGATCCGCTTCACCGCGACCGGGGACGGCAAGGGCTGGGTGCCCGAACCCGGCTCGGAGGACTACACGCTCACCGGTTCCTTCACCGGCACCTTCACCATCGAGAGCAGCCTCGGCGAGGTCACCACCTTCGCCCGGACCACGTCGACCAGCAGTACCTGGCAGGCGAAGACCTCGTACACCGACGGTGTCGCGGACTCCACCACCACGACCGTCTCCGAGCCGGTCACCGTGGGCGGTGTGCAGACCGCGCGGCCCAAGTACCTCATCGCGGCCACCTCCGCGGTCCCGGCCGCCACCTGCCAGGCCGACCCCTCGGTCAAGGGCTGCCGCGTCCTGGAGTTCGTCTACGCGACCACCACCACCGCGACCGCCTCGACGCCCGGTGACGTGAAGGACCAGGTGTCGGCGATCCGGCTGTGGGCCACCGCGCCCGGAGCCGCCGCCGCGACCGCCACGGCCGTGGCCGCCTACCGCTACGACGGCTCCGGCCGGCTCACCGAGTCCTGGGACCCACGGATCTCCCCGGCGCTGAAGACGACGTACGGCTATGACTCCGCGGGGCGTGTCACCACCGAGACGCCGCCCGGACTGCTGCCCTGGACCTTCGCCTACGGTCAGGCGGGCTCCAACCCGTCGGCCGGCGCCGGGATGCTGCTGAAGGCGTCCCGTCCCTCCCTCACCCCGGGCAGCGCCACCCAGACCAACGGCACCGCAGAGACGAACATCGTCTACGGCGTCCCGCTCAGCGGCGGCTCCGCGCCGGAGGACCTCGGCGCGACGGCCACCGCGTCCTGGGGGCAGAGCGACGTACCCACCGACGGCACCGCCGTCTTCCCGGCCGACCAGGTCCCCTCGGGCCACGACGGACCGGCCCTCGGCTCCACCGGGTACCAGCGCGCGGCCATCCACTATCTGGACGCCTCCGGCCGCGAGGTGGACCGGGCCGCGCCCGGTCACCACATCGACGTCACCGAGTACGACGGGTTCGGCAACACCACCCGCACCCTGAGCGCCGCCAACCGCGAGCTGGCGCTCGGCACCACCGCGGCCCAGCGCACCCAGCTGACGAACCTGGGCATCAACGCCCTGTCGTCGGCGGAGCGCGCCCAACTGCTGTCCACCGTCTCGGTCTACAGCGCCGACGGCGTCCGTGAGACCGACACCTACGGCCCGCTGCACCAGGTGACCCTGGAGGCGAAGCTGACGAGCGGCAGCACCACGCTCGCCGGCGCGGGCAGTCAGCTCGCGGCCCGCACGCACACCGTCCAGGAGTACGACACCGGCCGCCCCACCGACGGCACGGCGACCATCGAGGACCAGGTCACCAAGGTCACCGAGGGCGCACAGCCGCGCTTCTGGCCCACCCTGCTGGCCGACCCCCGGGTCACCACCCACACCATCGACTGGACCAAGGGCCAGCCCACCGGCACCACCCAGGACCCGGGCGGCCTCGGCCTCACCTCCGCGACCTCGTACGACAGCCAGAGCCGGGTCGCGGCCACCTCCCAGCCCGCCTCCGGCGGGAGCGACGCCGGCACCACCAGGACCACCTACTACACGGCCGACGGCTCGGGGACCTGCGGGAACCGGCCCGAATGGGCCGACCTGGTCTGCCAGACCGCGCCCGCGGCCGCGATCAGCGGCGGCGGCAGCAACCCGACCGGCCTGCCCACGAAGACCTTCGAGTACGGCCAGTACGGCCAGCCCACGAAGGTGACCGAGACGGCCAACGGAGTCACCCGCACCACCAGTTCGGGCTTCGACGCGGCGGGCCGCGCGACCACCTTCACCACCACCGGAGGACTCGGCGCCGCGGTCCCGGCGGGCACGACGTCGTACGACCCCGCCACCGGACTGCCGCTCAAGGTGACCTCGTCGGCCGGCGGCACCATCACCCAGGCCTACGACGCGCTCGGCCGGCAGATCTCCTACACCGACGCCGACGGCGGCACCACCACCACGTCGTACGACGCGCTGGACCGGCCGCTGACGGTGACCGACAGCGTCCCGTCCACGACCACCTACACCTACGACACCACGATCGACCCGCGCGGCCTGGCCACGTCGGTCACCGATTCCGTGGCCGGGACGTTCACGGCCCGCTACGACGCCGACGGCGCCGTCACCAGCCAGACCCTGCCCGGCGGTTACACCATGACCCAGACCGCCGACACCACGGGAGCGGCGACCGCCCGGGTCTACACCCGTACGTCGGACGGCACCGTCCTGGTCTCCGACAGCGTCACCCTCACCGCGCACGGACAGCGCGCCACGCACACCGGGACACCCGGCGTCACCGCGTCCCAGACCTACGCCTACGACGCGGCGGGCCGCCTCACCCAGGTCCAGGACACCGGCACCGACGCCTACTGCACCTCCCGCACCTACACCTACGACAAGAACAGCAACCGCAAGTCCCTGGCGACGGCCACCGCGGCGGTGGGCGCCGACTGCACCACGACCGGCGCCACCACCACGACCTACGCCTACGACACCGCCGACCGGCTGGTCAACTCCGGCTACGTCTATGACGCGTTCGGCCGCACCACCGCGCGGCCCGGCGCCACGCTGGCCTACTACGCCAACGACCTGATCCAGCAGCAGACCGCCGACAGCCGGCGCCAGAGCTGGACCCTGGACTCCACCCTGCGTCTGCGGGCCTGGACCACCGAGAGCAACTCCTCGGGCACCTGGACCCAGACCGGATCCAAGGTCAACCACTACGGCTCGGACGACGACAACCCCCGCTGGATCACCGAGGACACCGCCGGCACCGTCACCCGCAACATCGACGGCGCCGACGGCGACCTCGCCGCCACCACCACCAAGACCGGCGGTGTGGTCCTCCAACTGGCCAACCTGCACGGGGACATCACCCTGCAGCTGCCCACCGACACCTCCGTCGCACCGACCGTCCTGGACGCCGACGAGTACGGCAACCCCCGGGCGGACCAGCCGGCCACGCGATACGCGTGGCTGGGCGGCAAGCAGCGCTCCGACGAGACCCTCACCGGGCTCACGCTGATGGGAGCACGGGTCTACGACCCCACCACCGGCCGCTTCCTGTCCCTGGACCCGGTCCACGGCGGCAGCGCCAACGCCTACGAGTACGGCAGCGGTGACCCCGTCAACAACTACGACCTCGACGGGCGGTGCAACAAGGAGTGCCACGAGGCCAAGGCCTGTATGAGCCTGGGCTACTCCAACTGCATGTTCGTGATCTACCTGTCCGGCATCCTGTCCTTGAACATCAAGGGCAACCACGGCCGGCGCAACGCCATCCGCCACTTCATCTGGCAGGCCAGCCTCACGTACTTCTTCGGCGCGGCGGCGGCCAAACGGATCGGCAACGCCCATGAGTGGGGGGAGAAGTGCCCACGGCACGGGCGCTGCGACACCAAGGTGGACCAGCACAACAACCGTGTGGCACGCATCTTCGAGAGCGGCAGCTACAACCGCAGACAGACCCGCTACTGGCTGAACAGGGGACTGCTGCTCCAGTATCTCTACTCGGTCGGCAGCTACCTGTACCGCTACGGCTACCTCTGGGGCTAGCGGCCGTCGGAGATCAGCGGTAGTCCGAACGCACGACAGACCGGGCGCGGCCTCCTCGGGGGCCGCGCCCGGTCACCAGTCCCCGCACCCTCGCCCCCCTCGTACTCCCAGGAGCACCGTTGTCCCCCACATCATCGTCCGTCGGCAGCCGCGCCCTACTGGCGGCGGCCCTTCTGCTGCCGACCGCCTTCCTCGGCGCGTGCTCCGCCTTCGGTGGCGGCGACGGCTGCCACGGCACCGCCACCGAGCTCAAGCGGCTGGCCGAGCAGCCGCTGCTCGACTCGGCGCCCGCGCGTGCCTCGGCACCCGCCAACTACCGCGGGGTGGGCGTGACCACAGGATGCGACGACGACAGCAGCGGGGCGCCCTGGCTGCACGCGGACCGCCTGTACGCGTTCCCGGGCACACCCGACGACGTCATCACCTACTACACCAGGACGGCCGCCGCGGCCGGCTGGAAGTTCGAGAAGGACCCCGCCCCCGGGGCACCGCCCGCCACCGTGGAGGGCGCCTGCTGGACCAGGACCGAGAAGGGCCGGCATCTGCTGCTCGACGTCGCCCTCCGTCCCAAGGGCTTCTCGCCCGAGCCCGAGGCCGGCACGGGCCTCGCCTACTCGGTGTCGGTCGGCACCGAGCGCGACGGCGGCAAGGAGACCTGCTGGCACTGACCCGGACCTCGGCGCACCGGCGGGCGACTCACCGCCGACTCACGGTTCACTGCCGGCTCAGGGTCCGGGTGACCCCCGCGAGCACCGCGGTGGTCAGGATCCAGCCCACCGCGACCAGGGCGTACGCCAGCCACGCGGCCGTTCCTCCCGGCCAGTACCAGGACGTGCGCTGGCCGAGGCCGCCGATGGGGATCAGCAGGTCGAGGGTGTAGACGAAGGCGTTGAAGGGCGGTACCTGGCCGGGCTGGGTCGGTCTGGGGGTGTGGGCGGCGAAGACCGCCGTGCCGAGGACGACGAGGGCCGCGAGCCAGAGCCCCGCCAGCCAGGGGCGGTAGCCGTAGCCGACGGTGGTGTCGAGGAGGTGCCCCCACAGCCGGGCGGGCAGGCCCAGGGTCCTTCTGCGGTGACGCTGCTTGGCCAGCAGCACCCGTCGCGCGTCGTCGTCGTGGCCGATCTGCCGGTACCAGGCGGCGAGTTGCTCGTACGGCTGGGCGGCGTAGCCGGGATTGCGCCGTATCCATGCCAGTCGGCGCTCCACGGCCCGGCCCTGAAGGGCGCCGCTCTCGTGGAGTGAGCCGTAGGTCAGGCCCTGCAGGCGTACGGTGTCCGGCCAGGCGTCGGGACGGTCCTGGAGGGTGACGACCCGGGCGTACCTCAGGTCCACCGCCGCGGACGGGGCCCGGGCCGGGGTGAAGACGAAGGTGCCGGTCTGCGTGCGGGCGCAGTCCAGGGCCAGGCCCGGGGCCTGGAGGACGGCGCCGTCGAGGGTCAGCTGGTCCGCGATCTCCGCGCCGCGCAGGCTCACGGTTCCCTCGGCCGTGAACCCATCGGACAGCGCCAGGGTGCCCACCACCGCCCGCTCGGCGAGCAGCGCGACACCGTCGCGATGCAGCAGACGTGCCCCCTGCATGTGCAGACCACCGGGCAGCTGCGCGCCCGGCAGCCGTATGCCGCCGTGCACGGTGGTTCCGCTGCAGAACACCGAGCCCTCCACGGCGAGTCCGCCGGCCCAGACGGCCCAGTCGCCGGGGCCGTCGATCACCGCGTGGTCGAGCACCAGCTCGCCGGCGAGGCGCGCGTTCGTCAGGTCGAGCCGGCCGCTGAGCACCGTGCGGCGAAGGGAGACCGTGCCCGCCACCCGCGCCATGGTCAGATCGAGTCCGGGAAGCCGGCCGCGCTTGATGTCGATCGTCCGGGTGGCGGCCCCGTACAGCCCGACCGCCTGCTCGAACCAGCACCCCTCGAACCACATCGCGTGCTCGATCTCGGCGCCGTCGAGGTCGAGACGCCCGCTGATCCGGGCCCCCGCCAGCCGCAGCGCCGGTCTGCCTCCCGCCTGCCCCGGGTTACCGCCGAGCAGCAGGGCGGCCACGACGGAGGCCCGGACGGTGCGCCCGGCACCCCAGTCGGCCCCGCCGTCCGGGTCGTCCTCCGGCCCGCCCGTACGGAAGTCCACGGGCCGGCCGGTGGGATACGCGTCCCACAACCGGCGCTCCGCCGCCGTGAGTTCCTCGTACGCATGCACGAGCGGCAGACTAGCGGGCCAGAGGTCGGTTCCCGCCCGGCACCGGTGGAGGTCGAGTTGAGCGGTACGGATACACGCGGAGCGGGCGCCGGTGGATACTCCGGCACGCCCCTCGCCAGGAAGATCGGCGTCAAAGCCGGCCACCGCGTCAGCCTGCTGCACGCGCCCGGCGCGTTCCCCGTCCCCGGTCTCCCCGACGGCGTCGACCTCACGTCCGACGCGTCCCCGGACCCCGAGGCCGACATCACCGTCGCCTTCTACCGCGCCCACGCCGACCTGGCCGCCGAGGCGCCCGCCCTCGCCTCCGCCCTCGCCGACCACGCGATGCTCTGGATCGCCTGGCCACGCAAGGCCGCGGGCCATGTCAGCGACATCGCCGAGAACGACCTGCGCGATCTGTTCCTCCCGCTCGGAGTCGTCGACGTGAAGGTGGCGGCGCTGGGGGAGGACTGGTCGGGCCTGAAGTTCGTACGACGGAAGGAGAACCGGAAGGACAGCCGGGGGGAGAACCGGGGGAAGAAGGCGTGAGCCGGCGTACGAACGGGTGAGCTGAGCTGTGTGTCGGGCCAAGACTTGGCATACGAAACGGCGTACTCAGAAAGTCCTTACCGTGAACGGCTAGCATCGCGGCCGACGTTTTCGACCGCCGGATGGGGTGAGGGCATGGGGGACCGGCAGGAACCGAGGATCGCCGTCGCCGTGGTGACCATGGGAAATCGCCCCGACGAGGTCGACGCGCTGCTGGAGTCGGTGGCCAAGCAGGACCTCGCCCCCACCAGGATCGTGCTCGTCGGCAACGGCTGTCCGCTCCCCGACGTCGCCGGACGGCTCACCCTCCCCGGCGAGGTCACCCTCCTCGAACTCGACGAGAACCTCGGCTGTCCCGGCGGACGCAACGAGGCGCTGGCGGTGCTGCGGGACTTCGGGGACGTGGACGTCGTGGTCGAACTGGACGACGACGGGCTGCTGGTCGACGCCGATGTGCTGTCGCGGGTGGCCGAGCTGTTCGCGGCCGACCCCCGCCTCGGCATCATCGGCTTCCGGATCGCCGACGAGCACGGCGAGACCCAGCAGCGGCACGTGCCGAGGGTCGGCGCCGCCGATCCGATGCGGGGCGGATACGTCACCGGATTCCTCGGCGGCGGCCACGCGTTCCGTACGGCGATGCTGGACGAGATCGGCCACTGGCCGGCGGAGTTCTTCTTCGCCCACGAGGAGACGGACCTGGCGTGGCGGGCGGCGGACGCGGGCTGGCGCATCCTCTACGCTCCCGAGCTGCTCCTCCAGCATCCGAAGACGTCCCCGGCCCGGCACGCGATCTACTACCGCGTCAACGCCAGGAACCGGGTGTGGCTCGTCCGCAGGCGCCTGCCGCTGCCGCTCATCCCGGTCCACCTCGGTGTCTGGGTGGCGCTCACGCTCGTACGGACGCGTTCGCGCGCGGGCCTCAGGGCCTGGTTCGGCGGGTTCGTGGAGGGGCTGCGGGAGCCCGCCGGTGAGCGGCGGCCCATGCGGTGGCGGACGGTGTGGCGGCTTTCCCGACTCGGGCGCCCGCCGGTCATCTGATCCGAAAACACCTGCTGGGGGAGGGGACGAGGGTCCCGGCCGTTCACCTCCGACGGCCGAGACCCTCTGACGTCCCCCGGATCCGGCCGCGGCGGCGACACTCCCCCGAGCGACGCGTCGTACGCGCGCACCCCCGGGCCGGCTCCGATGAAATGATCACATCAGGTCGCGCCAACGGATCGCTAACATGTGGCCAACGGTCTTCCGCTTCGCGGTCGCCCCGCGATCGGCCGACCGGCCTGAAGTCGTCGTAGGACATCCACGAACGGCCGGGCGGACGGCCGGTTCCGGCGAGGCCGGTGAGGGAAAGGGTGGCGGGAAACCGTCCTGACGAGGGCGGGATTCCGCCAAGAACGGTGGGTTGTGGGCGACGTGAGTCGGCACGAGCTGCGGTTCGGCTTGCTGGGAACACCGGTCCTGTACGACGTCGGGGGCGGGGCGGGGGACTCCGGGACCGGGGCGGCCGGTGCGACCACGATCGGCAGCCCCAAGATCCGTACCCTCCTGGCCGCGCTGCTCCTGGACGCCGGCCGGGTCGTCTCCGTCGAGTCCCTCAAGGACGCGCTGTGGGGTGGTGTACCCCCGGCCTCCGCGCAGGCCTCCCTCCACAACCATGTGGCCCGGCTGCGCCGGCTCCTCGACGACCCCGAGCGGCTGCGCACGGTGCCGCTCGGCTATCTGCTCCGCGTCGAACAGGGCGAGCTGGACGTCCAGGTCTTCGAACGCCACTTCGCGACGGCGCGGGGCGCGTACGCCGCGCGCAACTGGGAGCGCGTCGTGCGCGAGTGCGCCGACGCGCTCGCCCTGTGGCGCGGCACCCCGCTCAGCGGCCTGCCGGCCGAACTCGGCGGATACGCGTATGTGCAGCGCCTCACGCAGGCCCGCCTCCTCCTTCTGGAGTGGCGCTACGACGCCGAGCTCGCCGTCGGCGGCCCCCGGCTGGACCGTCTCGTCCCGGAGCTGGCCGCCCTCGCCGCCGAACACCCGCTCCGCGAGTCCTACCACCGCCAGCTGATGCTCGCCCTCCACCGCACGGGCCGCCGCGCCGAGGCCCTGGCCGTCCACCGCGACCTGCGAACCCGTCTGGTGGAGGAGCTTGGCGTGGAGCCGGGCGAGGCGATCGGGGAGGCGCATGTGGAGGTGCTGCGGGGGGCTGTCGCCGGTAGGGAGGAGGGCGCCGGAGGGCTCGACACCGTCGATGGCGAGCTTCTACACCCTGCCCACCTCCCGTCTCCTCCGACCCAACAGCCACCCTCCCCGACCCAACAACCGCCCTCCCCGGCCCAACTGCCGCCTTCCCCAGCCCAACTGCCGCCTTCCCCAGCCCACTTCACCGGCCGCGCCGCCACACTCGACGAGTTGCGCAGCGCCCTCGGTCTGACCGGCGTTCCGGCCGTAGCCGTCATCAGCGGGATGGCCGGTGTCGGCAAGAGCGCCCTCGCGCTGCACGTCGCCCATCAACTGCGGGATCGTTTCCCCGACGGTCAGCTCTACGTCAACCTGCACGGCGCCACCCCCGGCATGACCCCCCTCACCTCTCCCCAGGCCCTCACCGCGCTGCTCCGCGACCTCGGCGTCGAATCCCGCCGTATCCCCGAACACCCGGACGCGGCCGCCGCGTTGCTCCGCTCCCTCCTCGCCCCGACCCGCACCCTCCTGGTCCTCGACGACGCCGCGAGCGCCGCACAGGTACGGCCGCTGCTGCCGGCCGGCCCCGGCTGCGCGGTGATCGTCACCAGCCGCTCACCCCTCACCGCCCTCGACGGTGCCCGCCGCCACCCCCTCACCCCGCTCACCGGCGAGGAGAGCGCGGCGCTGCTGCGGGCGGTCTCCGGCCGGGACGGACTCGACGCGGCTCACCCCCTTGTCGAACTCACCGGCCGCCTCCCCCTCGCCCTGCGCATCGTCGCCGCCCGCCTCGCCGCGCGCCGGGCCCTCACCCCTGACGTACTGGCCGGTCAACTGGCCGCCACCGAGGGGAGATTGCTCCATCTGGAGTACGACGACCTGAGCGTCCGCCGTTCACTGGCCGTGGCGCACGACGCCCTCGCCGCGTCGGACCGCGAGGCCGACCGGGACGCCGCCGTCGTCCTGCGGGCGATGGGTGCCCTGGACCTGCCGGTGTACAGCGCCCCCCTCCTCGCCCGCCTCACCGCGACCGACGCCCACCGCACCGAGTCCGCCCTCGACCGCCTGGTGGACGTGGCCCTCCTGGAGGAAACGGCATACGGCCGCTACACCCCCCACGACCTGATCCGCGACTTCGCCCGCGAACTGGCGGAGGGAGCGGGGGGATCCGTGCCAGCGGCCGGAGACCAAGGACCCAGCACGCCCAAAGCCGCCGGCCCCGACCCCGCCGGCCCCGACCCTGCCGACCCCGCCGAGCCCCGTCGCCCCGCCCCTGCGGCCCCAGTCGCGACGGGCGTCCCCTTCCCGGACCCCACCGGCGCCACCGACACCGCCCTGCGCTGGTATGCCGCCGTAGCCGAACACGCCCTGGCCGCTATGGTCGAGCCCGGGCTCGACCGGGACGACCGTCGTCGTCCGACCGCTGCCCAGCCGCTCGACCACGCGGCGGAGGTCGCGTCTCTCCCCGCCTTCGAGTCGGCCGAACAGGCCTTCGCCTGGGGCGACATGGAGCTGGAGAACATCCTGGCGCTGGTGGAGCGCCACGCCGGTGACGCGGTCGGCACCGGCCCTGCCGACGCCGGCCCCCTCCCCGCTTCCCTCCCTCACCACCGAGCCGCCCGTCTCTCCACCCTCATCCGCCTGCTCTTCCCCTATGTCCACCGCAGCGGCCGTGTCGCCGAGATGGAGGTGCTCGGGCGGGTCGCGTTCCGGCTGGCCCGGTGGCTGGGCGACGAGGCGGCCGAGGCGTACGCGCTGGGTGACCTCGCGGGGCTGCACTTCCTGACCGGCCGGCAGAGCGAGGCGCTCGCCCTCAACGACCGTGCCCTGACCATCTGGCGCCGGCTCGACCGGGTCTCCTGGATTCGCCGCTGCCTCAACAACCGCGGCCTGCTCCTGGAAGGCCTGGGCCGCTACGAGGAGTCCGGCCGTGCCCTGCGCCGCAGCCTGGAGTACTCACGGCAGCTGAACGACCCGCACGGCGAGGCCGTGACCCACAGCCATCTGGGCAACCTGTACGAGCACACCGACCCGCGCGCCGCCATCGAGCAGCACCGCCGCTCGCTCGCCATCGGCCGGGAACTCGGCGCCGTGCTCGTCCAGCACTCCGCGCACTGCAACATCGGCTACGCCCACCTCACCCTCGGCGAACCGGCCGCGGCCCTCCCGCACTTCGAGGAGAGTCTCCGCGTCCTCGGCGGCCACGGCGACTGGCACGGCGAGTCCCAGACCCGCCTCGGCCTGGTCCGCGCCCTGCGCCTGCTCGGTCATACGGAACGCGCCGCCCACGAGTGCGCCGAACTCCTCCACCGGGCCGACACCCGCGCCGACCACTACACCGGCGGCCTGGCCCGCCACCAACACGGTCTGCTGCTCAGGGAGTCGGGGCACCCCCAGGACGCGTACTCAGAGTGGCGCACGGCCCTCGACGCCCTGCGCGGCACGGACGAGAAGGCGGTGGTCAGGGAACTGCGGGAGCTGCTCGAGCGGACGGGAGGCGGTCACTTCGCGTCCGCGTAGCACTCCACCACCGCGGTGGTGAACGGGAACCGCACCGGTGTGTGACCGAACGTCAGCCGTCCGGCCAGGTCGGACGCCTCACGGATGGCCCGTACGACGGTCTCCGCCTCCTTCTCGGGACAGTGCACGATCACCTCGTCGTGCTGGAAGAACACCAGCTCGGCGGCCATCCCCGCACAGGTCTGCCGCAGCGCGGCGAGTAAGAGCAGTGCCCAGTCCGCCGCGCTCCCCTGGACCACGAAGTTGCGAGCGAACCGTCCCCGCGCGCGGGCGTTGGTGGAGGCGTACCCCGGCACCCACTCACCCCCGGCTCCGGCGCCGCCCGTCACCTCACCGGGCTCGTCCTGCGGGAGGCCCGCCTCCTCCACCGCGCCCTCGCCCGCGCCCGCCGCCGGCGGACAGGTCCGGCCCAGCCAGGTCCGCACGAGCCGCCCCTCCTCACCGGCCCGCGCCGCGTCGTCGACGTAGGCCACCGCTCTGGGGAACCTGCGTCTGAGCGCGGCGAGGTTCTTCAGGCCGTCGCCGGAGGTCTGCCCGTACACCGCGCCCAGCACCGCGAGCTTGGCCTGGTCGCGGTTGCCGGAGAAGGCCCGGTCCGACACCGACTGGTACAGGTCGGTCTCCCGCCCGGCCACCTCCATCAGGCCGGGGTCGCGGGAGATGGCGGCCAGCACCCTCGGCTCCATCTGGTCGGCGTCCGCGACGACCAGTCGCCAGCCGGGGTCGGCGACGACGGCTCGCCGGATCACCTTGGGGATCTGGAGCGCGCCCCCGCCATGGGTGACCCATCTGCCCGTGACGGTCCCGCCCGCCATGAACTCGGGCCGGAAGCGCCCCTCCCGCACCCAGTCCTGCAGCCACGACCACCCGTGGGCGACCCAGATCCGGTACAGCTTCTTGTACTCGACCAGCGGTTTCACGGCCGGATGGTCGACGGACTGAATCTCCCAGCGACGAGTGGACTTCACCTTGATCCCGGCCTGGGCGAAGGCCTTGATGACATCGGCCGGCAGATCGGGCCGCACCCGCCGCCCGAAGGCCGCCGACACCTCGTCCGCGAGCTCGGCGAGCCTGCGGGGCTCACCGCCGCCCGCGTACCGCTCACCGAGCAGTTCGTGGAGCACCCGACGGTGCACCTCGGCGCTCCAGGGCAGCCCCGAGCGGTTCATCTCGGCGGCGACCAGCATCCCGGCCGACTCGGCCGCGGTCAGCAGCCGCATCCGGTCCGGGTGCGCGGTGGTGTCGTGCCGGCGCTGCTGCTCGGCGTACACCTCGACGAGGTCGGAGAGCGGCACATGGGTGGCGCGCGGCTCGAAGAGGGAGGACTGCGCGCCCGGCTCGGCGGAACGCTGCGGGGGATCGGGCGGCACGGGCCCGCCCCTCAACCGCGCCAGGGCGGCGGCCGCCGACCGGGGCTCACCCAGGCGCCCCTCATGGCCGAGCAGCAGGGTCTCGGCGTCCTCGACGTCGTAGCACCGCTCGACCCGCACCCCCGCGGCGAGCAGTCGCGGGTACACCTCGGCCGTGGACCGCCACACCCATCGCGCGACCTCGGGCCGCCCCCGCACGGCCTCCGCGAGCCCCGCCTCCCGGCGCACCGGCCCCGCGAGCACCCCGCCGGGACCGAGGGGGGCGACCTCCACGCCGCCGTCCTCGGCCGGAGCGAGCGCCCACCGATCAGCCATGCGCCGAGTCTCGCACCCACCACTGACAACGCCCCGGCTCGGCCGTTCGACGGCTCCCGTGAAACTCGCCGAGTCCCGTGAAACCGGCTGTGGCGCGTGAAGGAACGGTGATTGACTCACCTGCCATGACCACGACCACCACCCCGACCACCCCGACGACGAACCCCGCCCCTGCCCTCACCTCCACCACCCCCGTCACCGACGTCCCCGCGGTCCTCGACGAGACGGTGCGCCTCCTCACCGAGCAGTACGTCTTCCCGGACGTCGCCGAACAGCTGGCCGCGCTGCTGCGCCGGCGCCTGGCGGAGGGCGCGTACGACGTGGAGAGTGCCGAGGAGCTCGGCGGTCTGGTCACCGCGGACCTGCAGTCCGTCAACGGCGATCCGCATCTGCGCCTCAAGTACCACCCCGAACAGGTCCCGCGGGGTCAGGGCGAGGCCGCGCTGGCGGCGATGCGCCGTGACTTCGACGCCTCACTGGGCGGCGTCCCGCGCGTGCAGCTGCTGGCCGGCGGCGCGGCCCTCCTCGAACTGGCCCCCGCCCTCTTCCCGCTGGCCTGGTCCGCCGAGCCGCTGGCCGCCGCGCTCAACCTGGTCGCCCGTGCCGACGCCCTGATCCTGGACCTCAGGTCCAACCGCGGCGGCGACCCGGACACCGTCGCCTTCGTCTGCAGCTACCTCCTGGACGAGCGCACCCACCTCAACACCCTGTACACGCGCGCGGGTGAGCGGCACGACCAGTCCTGGACCCTGCCGCACGTCCCCGGCCCCCGCTTCGGCGGCGCCAAGCCGGTCCACGTCCTCACCGCCTCCGGCACCTTCTCCGGCGCCGAGGAGCTCGCCTACGACCTTCAGCAGCTGGGCCGCGCGGTGGTCGTGGGGGAGACCACCCGCGGCGGCGCCCACCCGCGCGAGGGCTGGACCGTCCACCCGAACCTGGAGGCCACGATCCCGGTGGCCCGCGCGATCAACCCGGTCTCCGGCACCAACTGGGAGGGCACCGGCGTCCACCCCGACATCCCCTGCCCGGCCCCCGAGGCCCTGGACCGCGCCCTGGCCCTGCTCCACGGCTGAGCCCCGGCCGACACCGTCGAAGGCGCCGCCCGGCACGGTCCGTCCCGCCGCCCCGCGCCCGGTTGTCGGTCCCGCATGTCACGATCGAAGAGTGAGCACCACGTCCAGCACCAGCGCCGGCACCGTCGACCGGGCCCTGAGGGCCGCCCTGTACGCCGATTCCGACTCCGCCCTCGACACCGGCGCGTCCCTGCTGGCCGCCGACTCCGCCGCCGACGCCGAACTGGCCCGTCGCGGGAGGGATTTCATCGCCTCGGCCTGGCAGCGTGGCTGGCAGCCCGCCGATGTGCTCCGCCTCGTGCGGCGCGACCTGGACGACGTACACGTACGCCTGGCGTCGGCACTCGTCCGCGAGCAGGCGCCGTACGACCGTCCGCGCGGCCCCCGCTGGAGCGCGCAGCTGGACGAGCTCGCCGCGGACACCGCCGTAGACCCCCGGGCCGCGCCCCGCGCCGACCGGTTCTCGCAAGCGACCGCCGTCCTGGAGCTGTACCGTCTGCTGCTGCGGCTGCCGGCCCTCGAACCCCTCGACGAGCGCGAACGGGACGACGCCGGGCCGGGCGCGGCCGGACGCCGTACCGCCCCCGAGTCCCGCATGCTGACCCGTATCCGCGCGCTGCTCGCCAAGGCCGAGGCGACCGGGTTCCCGGAGGAGGCGGAGGCGCTCACCGCCAAGGCGCAGGAGCTGACGGCGCGTTACAGCATCGACGAGGCGCTGCTCGCGGCCCGCGCGCCCGCCCCGGACACGCCCGGCGCCTGCCGCATCGGTGTCGAGCCGCCGTACGAGCAGGCCAAGGCGGTCCTCCTGGACGCGGTCGCCACCGCCAACCACTGCCGGACGGTGTGGAACGAACCGTTCGCGTTCTCCACGGTCGTCGGCTTCGAGGGCGACCTGGAGGCGGTCGAGCTGCTCTACACCTCACTGCTCGTGCAGGCCACGCACGCGATGACGAAGGCCGAGGCGGCCCAGCGCGCGGGCGGACGCAGACGCACCAAGACCTTCCGCCAGTCCTTCTTCGCCGCCTACGCCCACCGTATGGGCATACGTCTCGCCGCGGCCGCAGAGACCCAGGTGACCGACGACCTGCTCCCGGTCCTCGCCTCCCGCGAGGTCGCCGTCACCGCGCACACGGACCGTATGTTCCCGGACACGACCACGACCCGGCTGCGCGGGGTGACCGACGCGGCGGGCTGGACGGAGGGCGCCGAGGCCGCCGACCGGGCGCGGATGGGCGCCCGGCCGCGGCTGCCGTGAACCGACCTCAGTCGCCGGCCTGGGTGAAGGCGCTGACGGAGGCGATCACCTTGCCGATGTCGCCCTTGGCGGCCACGGACCCGTAGGTCCACTTGAAGCTCTGTGCCTTGGTGTCGCCGGGCGGCAGCGAGACCTTGAGCGTGTCCGCGTCGAGGCTGAGCTTGTCGCCCTTCCTGCCCCGCTGGTAGGTGATGGTGAAGGTGGCCGCCTCGTCCTTGGCGAGGGTCAGCTTCTGCGCCGTGGCGCCCTTCTCGGCCGGGAGGGAGACGTCGTCGCCGCCCCGCGCCAGCCGGACACCGGGGAAGTCGTCCAGGGTGCACTTCGAGCCCCGGTTGGTCACGGTGACCGGCACCTGCCCGGTGTCGCCCACGGACGGCGCGACACTCGCCGGGCCGACCTCCAGAGCGACCCGGTCGAGCGAGCAGGCGGTGCCGTTCTTGCTGTCACCGCTGCTGCTGCTGCCGCCGCTGCCGCTGCTGCTGCTGCCACCACCGCCGTCGCAGCCGGTCAGAAGCAGGGCCGCGGCAAGGGCGGCGACGGTGAGGGGGATGGCGCGCATGAAGGTCCTTGGTTCTCTGGGTGGTTCGGGGCCGCTCGCCGGCTACTGCCCGAGGCTCGCCGTCGGCAGCCCCGACGGTAGCTGCCCGCCCTCCGCCTTGGTGTAGCTCTCCTTGCCGAGACTGCCCGACCAGGTGATCTTCAGCGCGTTCTCGCTGACGGAGTCGACCATCCCCGTGGCCCGCTCCTTGTTGCCCTTCGTGCAGGTCAGATGGATCATCTCCATCCCGGCCTCGTTGCCGGCGCTGCCGCTGCACACGGCTCCGCCGGTCGAGAAGAGCCCGGCCTGCTTACCGGTGATCACCAGTGCGATCGCCTTGCCGTCGGTCGTGGCGAGCCAGCTGCCCTGCAGATCGTCGGAGGCGCTCGTCGCCGAGCCGCTGCCGCCACCCGTGTCCGCGGTGGAGCCCGAGGAGGCCGATGCGCTCGGCGTGGACGAGGACCCGTCCTTGGAGCCACCGCCGCCGCTGCACGCGGTCAGCACGAGCGCACCCGCCAGACCCGCGGCTGCCGCGGCGATGCGCACCCGCCGGCGCGACACCGTGCGAGAGGGACGCGTGAAGGTCGCCGAATTCACTGGTAGCTCCCAAGCAGTAGCGGGCCGACGCGGCGCTGGCCGAGACACCCGCAGCAAGCTACCAGGGACGGCCGTCCGCCCCATGGGCACCAGCTGTGAGATTCACCGGACCCACCAGGAACGCCCCGGCACCCGGATCACCAGGACGACTTCCGCACCCCCGGCAGATACCCGGCATGCGCCTGCTGCCGCAGCGACACCCGCGACAGCCCGAACGCCCGGAAGTACCCCCGAGGCCGCCCGTCCACCTGATCCCGGTTGCGTACGCGCGTGGCACTCGCGTCCCTGGGCTGGCGCCGCAACTCCCGCTGGGCGGCGAGCCGTTCCTCCTCGGTCGACGAGGGCCGCCGGATGATCTCCTTCAGCTCGGCCCGCCGCAGCGCGTACCGGGCGACGATCTCCGTCCGCCGCTCATTGCGCGCGATCTTGCTCCTCTTGGCCATCAGACCCGCACCCCCCGGGCGCGGATCCGCGCGACAGCGGCCTCGACACCGATCAGATCCACGGTCTTGAGCCCCTTCGCGCTCAGCCGCAGCCGCACATACCGCCCTTCGCCCGGCAGCCAGTACCGCTTGCTCTGGACGTTGGGATCGAAGCGGCGCGAGGTCCGCCGGTGGGAGTGGGAGACGCGATTCCCGAAGCCGGGCCGGGCCCCGGTCAGCATGCAGTGCGCGGACATGGGTGACGTACCTCTCCTGAATGGATCAGCGTAGCGATATCGCTAATGGAATTCATTTCCATTAAGGTATCAGCATGGCTCGCAACGAACTCCGCCCGGTCATCAGGCTCCGGTCCACGGCGGGGACCGGCTACACCTACGTGACCCGCAAGAACCGCCGCAACGACCCGGACCGTATGACGCTGCGCAAGTACGACCCGGTCGCCGGACGCCACGTCGACTTCCGAGAGGAGCGCTGAACACCCGCCCCGCGGAGGCCGACGCCCACGGCGTCTCCACCCTCGTATGGCATCGCGACCGCCCCTTCCACCCGGGGCGGCTGTACGCGGCGCTGGAGGACATCACCTGCGCCGCCGCCCGCAGCCGGGGCCGGTTCTGGCTCGCCGACCGGCCGGACACGCTCCTGCACTGGACGCGGCCGGCGGCGCCCTCTGCGTCGAGAGCGTCGGCCCCTGGCTCGCGTCCCTCCCCGACGCGGCCTGGGACCTCGTCCCGCCCGTCCGCCGGGCCGCCGCGGCCCTGGACTGGCACCCCACGCACGGCGACCGCTGCCAGCACCTCGTCTTCACGTCCCCCGGCCTCGACCGCGACGGCCTCGAACACCTCCTGGAGTCCTGCCTGCTCACCGACGCCGAGTACGCCGCGGGCCGGTCCGCCTGGAAACGGCTCCCGCCCGCCTTCGACACCCTCCTGGAGGTCTGACCATGCCCCGCACCCCGTCCCGCAAGCCCACCGCGAACCGCCCCAACCCCCTCGACGCGGCCGGCATCACCTACATCGACTACAAGGACACCGACCTCCTCCGGAAGTTCATCTCCGACCGCGGCAAGATCCGCAGCCGCCGAGTGACGAGGGTCAGCGCCCAACAGCAGCGACAACTCTCCCGAGCGATCAAGAACGCCCGCGAAATGGCCCTCCTGCCGTACACCGGCCACTGAGACGCCGTCCCGGTGGGGGTGGGAGGGGTTGTTGGGCGGGTGCGGCGCCGCGGGGGCTCGTCGCGCAGTTCCCCGCGCCCCTTAAAAGCAGGGCGTGCAGTCGCCCTCGGGCAGAAGGCCAGGCGGGCCTTGGGCGTCGTGCAGGCGCGTACGGCGGTAAGGGGACGGGACGGGGGGTGTCCGCCCGCAGCGGCGGGCGTCCGGCACCGGGTGCCCCGTCGAAGAAACAGTGGCGCCCGACCGAGGACGGATACCCCCCGGCCCGGCCCCGACTCACCCACCACCCCTAGGCGCTACACAAGCCCCCACCCA
>NZ_JBEXCS010000093.1:0-39801 GCF_040605395.1 Streptomyces sp. NPDC005648
GTCGGCCAGATGCCGCCGCAGGATCTCAGCGACCCGCAGGGGCGGTTGCTGCTCGGCCTCAGGCCGGCCGCGGGTCGTCGACCACGTATCCGCGCCGCTTGTCCACCACGTTGCGCAGCGGTCGGCCCTCGACGCGGCGGGCGAAGTTGTCGAGGAACACCTCGATGAGCGCCTCCCGCTCGCTGGTGGTCTCGCCGGCCGTGTGCGGAGAGACGATCACGCCGGGCATGTTCCACAGGAGGGACTCGGCAGGCAGCGGTTCCTGGGCGAACACGTCCAGGGCCGCGCCGGCGAGCCGTCCGGCGGCGAGGTGGTCGACCAGCGCCTCCTCGTCGACGAGTCCGCCCCGGCCTACGTTGATCAGCCGCGCCCCCGGCTTCATGGCGGTGAGCACGGAGGCATCGACCATGCCCCGGGTGCCCTGGGTGAGGGGGGCGGCCAGGACGACGTAGTCCGCTTCCGTCAGCGCCTGGCGCAGGGTTTTCGCACCGTGGACCGTGCCGAAGTCGGGGTCGTCCGTGCGGGACTCGCGGCCCGCGCCGGACACCCGCATCCCGACAGCGCGCAGCAGCCGGGCGATGGCCCGGCCGATCGGCCCCGTGCCCCAGACCAGCACGGTGCGTCCGGTGATGCCGTCACTGGGGCGGGGACGCCACTCGCGGCGCCGCTGGTGCTCCCAGGTGCCGGGGAAGTCCTTGGCGAGGGCGAGGATCAGGCCCAGGACGTACTCGGCGGTCGGCTGCTCGTAGACGCCGCGGGCGTTGGTCAGGACAAGGTGCGGATCGTCCACCAGGGCGGGGAACAGGAAGGAGTCCACGCCCGCGGAGGACGCGTGGACCCAGCGGGGCGCCTTCTGCGGATCATCGGGCCACGCCTCCCGGATGGCCGGGGTGATGGTCACCCAGGCCATGAGGACGTCGGCGCCGGGGAGGAGGTAGGGCAGTTCCTCCTCCGTGGCGTAGACGGTGTCGGCGAGGCTCTCGATGCGTGCGGCGGCGGGGGGCCGGTTCCCGCGGTAGAGGACGACGAGTCGCTCGCGCATGTCAGGCTCCGACGGGGACGGCCATGTACTTGTACTCCAGGAACTCGTCGATGCCGACGAGTCCGCCCTCGCGGCCCAGGCCGGACTGCTTGACGCCGCCGAAGGGGGCGGCGGGGTTGGAGACCAGTCCGGTGTTGATGCCGATCATGCCGCTCTCGAGGCGTTCGGCGACCCGCAGGGCACGGTCGAGGTTCTGGGTGAACAGGTAGGCGGCCAGGCCGAATTCGGTGTCGTTGGCGGCGGTGACGGCCTCGTCCTCGGTCTCGAAGGTACGGATCGCGGCGACGGGGCCGAAGATCTCGTTGTCGACGATCGCGGCGTCGGGGGCGATGCCGGTGAGGACGGTGGGCGGGTAGAAGCAGCCCGGTCCCTCGGGGAGTTCACCGCCGGTCAGGGCGGTGGCACCGCGCTTGACGGCGTCCCGCACCAGGTCGTGGGCCTTGCTGCGGCCGACGAGGTCGATGAGGGGGCCGACGTCGGTGCCGGGTTCGGTGCCGGGCCCGACGGTGAGGGCGGCCATGCGGGCGGTGAGGCGCTGGGCGAACTCGTCGGCGACGGAGCTCTGGACGAGGATGCGGTTGGCCGCGCAGCAGGACTCGCCCATGTTGCGCATCTTGGCGACCATGGTGCCCTCGACGGCGGTGTCGAGGTCGGCGTCGTCGAAGACGATGAGGGGGGCGTTGCCGCCCAGTTCCATGGAGGTGCGGATGACAGTGTCGGCGCACTGGGCCAGCAGGATCCGCCCGACCTGGGTGGAGCCGGTGAAGGAGAGCTTGCGGATCTTCCCGCTGCGCAGGAGGGGTTCGACGACGCCGGCGGCGTCGGTGGTGGTGACGATGTTCAGCACCCCGGCCGGCAGGCCCGCTTCGGCGAGGATCTCCGCCAGGGCGAGGCTGGTCAGGGGGGTCTGGGGGGCGGGTTTGAGGACGATGGTGCAGCCGGCGGCGATGGCGGGGCCGATCTTGCGGGTGCCCATCGCGAGGGGGAAGTTCCAGGGGGTGATGAGCAGGCAGGGGCCGACGGGCTGACGGGCGACCAGCAGACGGTTCCTGCCGTCGGGGGCGGTCATCATGCCGCCGTCGATACGGACGGCCTCCTCGGAGAACCAGCGGAAGAACTCCGCGCCGTACGCCACTTCGGCCCGCGCCTCGGCCAGGGGCTTGCCCATCTCCAGGGTCATCAGCAGCGCGAGGTCCTCGGTGCGCGCGATGATGATGTCGTAGGCGCGGCGCAGGATCTCGCTGCGCGCACGCGGCGGGGTGGCGGCCCAGGCGGCCTGCGCGGCGACCGCCGCCTCTACCGCACGCCGGCCGTCGGCGGGTGAGGCGTCGGCGACCCGGCACAGTTCCTCGCCGGTGGCCGGGTTGTCGACGGACAGGGTCCGGCCGGACTCGGCGTCCTGCCAATCGCCGCCGATGAACAGCTGCTTGGGAACATCACGGACGACAGTCATCGTGGGTCTCCTTGTAGGTGTAGAGAGGCTGCCGACCGGTCAGCGGACGCGGTCGAGCGTCTTGTAGTAGGCGCCCGCGAAGGGCAGGAACCAGGCGGTGCCGTTGTAGAGGGGGATGCGGGGCGGGGCGATGTCGCGCACGGGGTTGGCCTCGGGGTGGCCGTCCAGCACCTCGGCCATGACGTGCCCCATGTGGGTGGCCATCTGCACGCCGTGGCCGGCGTATCCCATGGAGTAGTGGACGCCGTCCTCGGTCTGCCCGGCGTGCACGATGCGGTCCATGGCGAAGCCGACGGAGCCGCCCCACACGTACTCGATCTTGGTGCGGGAGAGCTGGGGGAAGATCTCGCACATCTCACGGAACAGGACGGCCCCGCTCTTCTTGTCCGAGGTGGGGTCGGACGGGGCGAAGCGGGCGCGGCCGCCGAACAGCAGCCGGTTGTCCGGGGTGAGCCGGAAGTAGTGGCAGACCTTGTTGGAGTCGACGATGAGGCGGGCCTTGGGGATGATGTCCCGGGCGAGTTCCTCGCCGAGCGGCTCGGTGACGATGATGAAGCTGCCCACGCAGACCTGCTGGCGGCGCAGCCAGGGGAAGTTCTTGTCGGTGTAGGCGTCGGTGGCCATCATGACCTGCCCGGCACGGATGACACCGCGCTCGGTGCTGACCTCGAACCGGCCGGCGGCGGTACGCCGTATGCCGATGGCCGCGTTGCGCTCGTGGATCTCGACACCGGCGCGCTCGCACGCCTCGGCCATACCGCGCACGAAGCGGCCGACGTGCAGGGCGGCGCTGAACGGGTCGAGGAGGCCGCCGTGGTAGATGTCGGAGCCGATCTCGGACCGCAGCTCGGCCTTGCCGATCAGTTCGGTCTCGTGTCCGAAGTGCTTGGCCAGGGCGCGCTGTTGGGCCTTCTTGGCTTCGAAGTGGGCGGGGCGGGAGGCTACGCCCAGGCGTCCGACGCGGCGGAACTGGCAGTCGATGGACTCCTCGTTCACGAGCCGCTCGACGGTGTCCACGGCCTCGCCGTAGGAGTTGTAGATCTCGCGGGCCCGCTCCGGTCCGTACCGGCGGATGGCCTGGCCCACGCCGATGGTGAAGCCCAGGTTGGCCATGCCGCCGTTGCGGGCGGAGGCCCCGGAGCCGATCTGGCCCTTCTCGACGAGGATGACGCGGGCGCCCTTGCGGGCGGAGTGCAGGGCGGTGGACAGACCCGTCAGGCCGGCGCCGACGACCACCAGGTCGGTGTCCTCGGTCAGCGGCTTGCCGGATCGGTCGGGAAACGCCCCTGCGGTCTCTATCCAGTAGGGGATGGTCTTCATGTCGGGTCCTTAGCGGGGAGTTTCGAAGGGGCGCGGCCGGGCAGCACCAGGGGCCCGGCCGACGGCAATGTCAGCGACGGTCGGTTCGACGGCTGACTGGAGGGCGTTGAGACCGGGACCAACAGGGTGCGGACGTCACGTCGGTCCCAGCCGCTGCTACAGGACCCTTTCGAGGAAGGCCTGGGTTCGTTTCTCACGGGGGTTGGCCAGCACTTCGCGGGCGTCGCCGCGCTCGACTGCGATGCCTTCGTCCATGAAGAGCACTTCGTCGGCGACCTCGCGGGCGAAGGCCATCTCGTGGGTGACCAGGAGCATGGTCATTCCGTTGCCGGCGAGGTCGCGCATGACGGCGAGCACTTCGCCCACGCGCTCGGGGTCCAGCGCGCTGGTGGGTTCGTCGAACAGCATGATGGTGGGTTCCATCGCCAGCGCGCGGGCGATGGCCACGCGCTGCTGCTGACCGCCGGAGAGTTGAGCGGGGTACTTGTGGCCGCAGCCCTTGAGGCCGACCTTGGCCAGCAGTTCCTGTGCCTGTTCCCGGCAGGTGGCGCGGTCCTTCTTCTGCACCAGCACCGGTCCGGACATGACATTGCTCTCGGCGGTCATGTTGGGGAAGAGGTTGAACTGCTGGAACACCATGCCGATACGGGCACGCTGCTCGGCCAGCCGCTTGGGGCTGACTGCGTGGTAGGCGTCGTCCTTCTCGACGTGGCCGAAGTCCTCGCCATTGACGCGCAGGACGCCGCGGTCGACGGTCTCCAGGCCGTTGATGCAGCGCAGCAGGGTCGATTTGCCCGATCCGCTCGGCCCGATGATGCAGGAGATCTCCCCGGCCGCGACGGTCAGGTCGATGTCACGCAGGACCTGGTGACGTCCGAAGCTCTTGCACAGCTTGCGTGCGACGATCGTTCCGTCCGGGTTCACAGCAGGGACTCCCTCGTGGTGGGAACGGGCTGGGCCGCCCCCGGCTCGGCCGACGTGGCGGCCGGGGTCAGCCGTGCCCGGGTCGAGCGGGAGAATCGGCGCTCGATCATGGACTGGGGCACGCTCAGCACCAGCGTCATGATCAGGTACCAGAGGCTGGCCACGATCAGCAGCGGGATCGTCTGGTAATTGCGGGCGTAGATCGACTGGGCGCTGTTCAGCAGGTCGGCGACGCCGAGCACGCTCACCAGCGAGGTCTCCTTGAGCATGCCGATCACCTGGTTGCCGGTGGCCGGGATGACCGCCGGCATGGTCTGCGGGATGATCACGTGCCGGAGCTTGGTGAACCCCGACATGCCCAGGGACTCCGCCGCCTCGTGCTGTCCGCGGCTGACCGAGGCGAACCCGCCGCGGATGATCTCGGACATGTAGGCGGCCTGGTTGAGCGTCAGCCCCACGACGGCCGCGGTCATCGGCGTCATGATCGCGTTCACGTTCACCGGCGTGGAGATGTCGGTGAACGGGATGCCGACCGAGAGGTGCGGGTACAGCGCCGCGATGTTGAACCAGAAGACCAGCTGTACGAGCACCGGGGTGCCGCGGAAGAAGGTGATGTAGAGCTGGGCGAGCCCGGAGACGGGCCGCTGGTGCGACATGCGCATCACCGCCAGCACCAGCCCGAGCAGCGTGCCCAGACCCATGCTCGCCACGGTCAGCAGGAGCGTGATCAGCAGGCCGTTGAGGATGGTCTCGGTGGTGAAGTAGCTGAACACCACCGGCCAGCGATAGTTCTCATTCGTCACCGCGGTCCACACCAGGCCGGCGACGATCGCGATCGCGACGGCCCAGGCGACGTAGTCGCGCGGACGTTTCGGCGTGATCCGCTTCTTCTCTTCGGCCAGTAGTTGTGACACCGGTCGGCTCCTGGTCTTCGTACCGATCAGATCCGTGGACATGTCAGTCCTGCGGGACGGCCATGGTCGCGGTCTTGATCCCGAGGTCCTTGAGACCCCAGCGGCCCAGCGCCTGGGTGTACTTGGGGTCGTCGATGATCGACTGGAGGGCGGCCTTCACCGCGGGGGTCAGCGGCGAGTCCTTCTTCAGCGCGACGGTAGCGGGCTTGGTGGCCACCAGGGGCTTGAGGACGTCGAACGTCTTGGGCTGCTGCGCGGCCGCCCACTCGAGCGAGATGAAGTCGTACATCACCGCGTCGATCCGCTTGGAGACCAGCTGGGTCAGAGCGTCGTTCACGCTGGGCAGGCTCACCGACTTGATGGCCGGCTTGCCCTTGTTCGTACAGTCCTGCTTGGACAGCTGGGGCAGCCACTGCAGCTCCGCGGTGCTGCCGGAGGGGACGGCGACGCGGTGCCCGCACAGCGTGTGGGTGCTCAGCTTCTGCGGGTTGCCGTAGGGGACGGACACCCCGGTCCCGGAGTTGACGTAGTCGACCATGTCGAGCACCTTCAGCCGGTCGCTGGTGGCACCCATGGTGGAGGCGGTGAAGTCGTACCGGTCGGCCTGCAGTCCGGTGATGATGGTGTCGAACTTGACGTTGTTGATCTGGAGTTTCAGGCCGAGCTTGGCGGCGATCAGCCGGGACATGTCCGGGTTGAACCCGATCGGGGTCTTGTTGTCCGATGCCATGAACGTGGTGGGCGGGTACGACAGGTCCATGGCCACCGACAGCGTGCCCTTGGCCTTGACCGCCGCGGGCAGCAGTTTCACCGCGTTCTGGTCCGGCTTCACGCCCACCGAGATGTCGTCGGTGTGCTCGGCCGACGCGCCGGATCCCCCGCCCTGCGTCGTGCCCTTCGCCGACGCGTTCTCCGCCGTGCCGGTCGCCCCGCACGCGGCGAGCGCGAGGGCCAGGGCGGTGGTGGCGATCGGGATGCTCAAATGCCTGTTGACCTGCAGGGCTGCAGCCCGGGCGCCTGCGGTGCGGAGTACGGATCTGCGGCCTGTCCTGGTGTTTTCCATGGCGGTGCCTCCTGGGGAACGCTGGGGGTACGGGGGTGGGACGGCGGGTACGGGGGGTGCGCGTCAGATGCCGAGCATCTGGTTGAGCTCGTCCAGGGACTTGACGGTCACGTAGTCGTAGCCGTGGGTGACCGGGTCGCAGCCGCGGTCCAGCAGGACGAGGTTGCGGAAGCCCAAGTCGTGCATGGGCATCAGGTCGTAGCGGGTGTGCGAGGAGACGTGCACGAAGTCCTCGGGGGACGCGTCGAGCTGGTCGAGCATGTACTCGAACGCGGCGTAGCGGGGCTTGTAGTAGCCGGCCTGCTCGGCGGTGAAGACGGCGTGGAAGTCGGCGCCGAGCCGGGGCACGCTCTCGGCGAGGACGGAGTCGTCGGCGTTGGAGAGGATCACCAGCTTGTAGTTCTCGCCCATCTTCTTCAGCGGTGCCGGCACATCCGCGTGCGGGCCCCAGCTGCGCACGCCGTCGGCGAGCCGCTTGCCCGCGTCCGGGACCGCCTTGATGCCCCACTTGCGGCACACGCCCTCGAAGGCGGCCTGCAGTGTCTGCTCGTAGGGGTAGTACTTGTCGAGGACCGAGTCGTAGCGGTAGCCGCGGAACTCCTTCACGAACTGGTCCCACTGCTCGGCGGGGATCTGGTCGCCGACGAGTTCACGCGTGATGGGGGTCATCGGCCACTCGATCAACGTCCCGTAGCAGTCGAACGAGACGTACTTCGGGCGGAACTGGAACGAGGGAATGGGCATGGACGTACTCCACTTTCTTGCGTCGGGGAACTGGTCGGGGCCGGCGCGGCCCTTTTTTGGCATGCTCACGACAGAAACATCGGAAGGGGGGATGACGACGTCGGCGACCGCCGGGGATCAGGCGGCGCCGACTCCTGCCGGAGCGAGGAAGTCGACAGGGTGCTCCGTGGTGCCGTCGAGCGCCAGGTCGGCGGCGATCTCGCCCATCGCGGGCGAGAACTTGAAACCGCTGCCGGAGAACCCGGCCATGACGATGATGTCGTCCTCGCCGGGGAGATGACCGACGAGCGGGTTTCCGGACTCCGTGTAGCCCTCCATGTAGGCCGACGTCCTGATGGGGTCGGGGTTCAGGTCGGGCATGAGTTCACCGATGAGCTCGCGGAAGACACCGAGTTCCTCGGGGCGGACGGTGCGTTCGAGCCGATCGGGCTCGGGCACCGGCGCGTGGTACTTGAAGGAGAGACCGAGCTTGACGGAGATGCCGTCGGGCGACGGGATCCCGAAGCAGTCGTGGGGTGCGGCGCGCACGAAGGAAGGGGCACCGCCCGCGAACCAGTCGTGACGGGTGGGCAGATGCCAGGTACAGACCACCCGGCGGACGTCCACGGTCCGGGGGAGGTCCGGGAGCAGGGTGTTGATCCAGGGGCCCACGGTCACCACGGCGGCGTCCACGTGGTCCGTGCCCAGGTCGGTGACGATCCGCACCCCGCCGCCCGCCGCGGGGACGACCTCGCGCACCGTGGTGTAGCGGTGCAGCCGGGCGCCCAGCTGTTCGGCACGGGCGGCGGCGGCCTGGATCGACGCCTCCGGCCTGATGACGGCGCCCAACCGGTCGAGGACAGCGGTGTGTCCGTCCGGGAGCCGGTGCTGCGGGTAGCGGCGGCCGAGCCCCTCCCGGTCCAGGACCTCGTGATCCAGCCCATGGGCGGCGCTGGTGGACAGGAGGAGGCGCATGGACGGAGAGGCGGTCTCTCCCATCACGAGGCTGCCGCTGCGGCGTCGCAGCGACCGGCCCGTCTCCGCCTGGAGCTGCTCCCACATCCGGTCCGCCAGCCGCAGCAGCGGAATGTACGCGGGCTCACCGAGGTGGGCGGCTCGGTAGATGCGGCTCTCGCCCCCGGCCGCGCCGCGGTCGTGACCCGGCGCGTACCGGTCGTAGCCGATGACCTCGGCTCCGCGGGCGGCCAGTCGCCACATGGCCTGGCTGCCCATGCTGCCGGCACCGATCACGGCGACGCGCTTCGGAATGCGCATGAGATCGCTCCGCTCGATGGTGTGGTCTGGGTGGAAGTCGCCCCAGCACGCTGCGGATACCGCGCGGACCTTCGCAGTTCGGATCCTGCTGGGGATGGCGTTCACTTTCCGCCCCGCGGAACCCGCAGGTCAACCCACACTGTGTTCCGCTTCAGGGCCTTCTCGAGACGGTCTGTCACTGCGGACGACCGGACTGCCCAAATGACGGCCCGCCTCTTGTCACGATGAGTGGCCGGTGCGAAGGTGAGCCCCGTTCCCTCGGATGAAAGACCCCCTATGCCGCCCAGACACCATGCAAACGGGCACTTCCCTACCCTTAGGGAGGTACTGGGCCTGCCCGTGCTCGCCGAGGGCATGCCTCGCGTGCTGGCCGGCGAGGCACGGCTGGACAGCCCGGTGCGCTGGGTGCATGTCACCGAGCTGCTCAACCCCGCGGACTTCCTGGAGGGCGGCGAGCTGATCCTGACGACCGGCGTGCCGCATCCGGAGGACGCCTCCGAGCTGCGCGGCTACGTCGACCAGCTCGCGGACGTCGGCGCGGCCGGCCTGGTCGTGGAGCTCGGTTATCGGTACCAGAAGGTGCCCCAGGAGCTGGTGACGGCGTGCCGTGCCCGTGACGTGCCGCTGGTCGAACTGGCCCGGGGCGTCCGGTTCGTCGACGTCACGCAGACGGTGCACGCGCTCATCCTGGACGCCCAGGGGGCCCTGCTGCGCCGCGGGCGGGACATCCAGGACATCTTCACGGCCCTGACGCTGCGGGGCGCGGGCCCCGAGGAGCTGGTGCACACCACCGCGGAGCTCACCGGAGCCCCGGTGGTGCTGGAGGATCTCACCCACCGGGTCCTGATGTGCGAGCTGCTCGGCCGGCCGTACGAGCCGGTGGTGTCGGCCTGGTCGCGGCGGTCGCGGGCCGCCCCGACACCGGAGAGGCTCACGCCGAGCGGCCCGGAGGGGTGGCTGATCGCGCCGGTGCAGGACCACCACGGCCCGTGGGGACGGCTGGTCCTGCTGGAGGACCGGCTGAGCCCCGAGCCCGACCCGGAACATGTCCTGGTGCTGGAGCGCGCGGCGGTCGCGCTGACCATGGCGCGTCTGGCGGGGCAGGCCTGGTGGGAGCGCCGGGCCCACCGCTCCGTACTGCGGGACCTGTACGAACGGCGTTTCCGCTCCCCCGCGGACGCCCGCGCCCGCGCCGAGGCACTGGGACTGCCCACCCTCGGGCACCGCCTCTTCGCCGTGGTCATCCGCCACCCGTACACCGGCACCGAGGCGGAACACCTCGACGAACGGATCGCGAAGGCGCTGACGAACACCGGTGTCCGCGCCCTGGTCGGCGAGACGGCCCCGGGCCGCATCGGGGTGCTCATGGCTCTGGCGCAGGCGAGCGCCTGGCAGCCGGTCGCCGAGCAGATAGGCCGTCTGACCCGGGAGGAGCTCGGGCCGCGGGCCGTCGTCGCGGTCGGCCCCGGGGTGACCGACCTCGGCGGGATCGCCCGGTCGTGGCAGGAGGCGGAACAGACGGCCGAAGCCGTCACGCCCGCCTCCCCGGAACGGTGGTTCTACGTCCCCGCCGACGTCCGGCTGCCGGAGTTGCTGGGCGTCCTCCGGGAGGACACCCGTCTGCAGCGGTACGCGGAGCGGCAGCTGACCCGCCTCATCGAGCACGACAACCGCAACAACGGCGATCTGCTCCCGGCACTGCGCGCCTATCTGGCGGCGGCCGGGAACAAGTCGGTCGCGGCGAAACGCGCCGGCATGTCCCGGCAGGCCTACTACCAGCGCCTGCACACCATCGAGCGGCTCCTCGGCTGCGACCTGGAATCAGGCCTGGAGCGCACGTCCCTGCACGTCGCGGTGCTGGTTCTGGACGCGGGTGAGGCTCCACCCGGCGCATGACCCCTCGCCCGGCAGGGACGCGCAACGGCCCCGGGAGACGGCTCAGAGGAGCTCGATCAGCCTGTCGGTGAACTCGGCGGTGGTCGCGGTTCCGCCCAGGTCGCGGGTGCGGGTATCGGTCTTGGCCAGGACCGACGCGATCGCGTCCGTGATGTCCTTGGCCGCGGCCGGGTGGCCGAGGTGGTCGAGCATCATGGCCGCGGACCAGATCGCGCCCAGCGGGTTGGCGATGCCCTGGCCCGCGATGTCCGGCGCGGAGCCGTGCACCGGCTCGAACATCGAGGGGAACTCGCCCTCGGGGTTGAGGTTGGCCGCCGGGGCGACGCCGATCGATCCGGCGACCGCGGCGGCCAGGTCGCTGAGGATGTCGCCGAACAGGTTGGAGGCGACGACGACGTCGAAGCGGGCGGGGTCCAGGACGAACTTGGCCGCCAGCGCGTCGATGTGCTCCTGGTCCCAGGTGACGCCGGGGTGTTCGGCGGCCCGCTCGGCGATCAGCTCGTCCCAGAACGGCATGGTGTGGATGATGCCGTTGGACTTGGTTGCGGAGGTGAGCCTCCCCCGGCGGCGGGCGGCGAGCGAGAACGCGAAGTCGGCGACACGGGTGACCCCGGCCCGGGTGAACACCGCCTCCTGGACGGCCAGTTCCTCGGCCGTTCCCTGGTTCAGCCGGCCGCCGATCTCGCTGTACTCGCCCTCGACGTTCTCCCGCACCACGACGAGATCGACCTCGCCCGGCCGCGCGCCGCGCACCGGACTGTCTATGCCCGCGAAGACACGGACGGGCCGGAGGTTGACGTACTGGCGGAAGCTGCGCCGTATCGGGATCAGCAGCCCCCACAGCGAGACATGGTCCGGGACCCCCGGGTAGCCGACGGCGCCCAGCAGGATCGCGTCCTTGTCGCGCAGCTGGTCGATACCGTCGGCGGGCATCATGGCGCCCTCCCGCAGGTACCGCTCGCACGACCAGTCGTACGACGTGTAGGAGAGGCTGAAGCCGTGGCGGCGGCCGAGAAGGTCGAGCACCTGCTGTGCTGGGGGCAGTACCTCGGCGCCGATGCCGTCGCCGGGGATCAGGGCAATGCGGTGGTTCGTCGTCATGCCGTCGATTGCAGCAAGGCGGTCCGCGGAGCGTCCAAGACGCAAAGCGGATATCCCTGATAAGCGGCGCCTATCAGCTGCCCGCAGCCGGGACGGCGGCCGCGAGGAACGCGGCAGCCGCCGGCGACAGGCTGCCGCGGCGGCTGACGAGAGCGATGTCCAGGCTGCTCTCCGGCTCGATGTCCAGCACGCGGGCGCCCAGCTGCCGGCCCAGGTCCCGCCAGGAATCCATGACCACCGCGAGCCCGACACCGGCCAGGACCAGGGGCATGAGCGACACCCGGTGCTCGGTCTCGGCGGCGACGGTGAACTCGATGCCCTGGTCCCGCAGCGCGTCGACGTAGGCACGCATCCCGGTGCCCGGCTGCCCGACGATCAGCCGCTGTCCCGCGAGTTCCTGGCACTCCACCGCCGTCCGGCCGGCGAACGGGCCGTCGGCCGGGACCATCAGAACGAAGCGCTGCCGCCCCAGCGCACGGGAGACGACCTCCTTGTCGGAGAGCGGGCCTGTGGACGCCAAGAGGCCCAGTTCCACGGCACCCGTGCGCACCATGTCGATCACGTCGCGCGCGGTGAACGCCGCTTTGATGGCCACGGAGACGCCGGGATAGCGGTGGCTGAACGCGCTCACCAGACTCGTCAACGGCTCCACCGCCTGCGACGGCACGGATGCCACGTCCAGGCGCCCCTCACGCAGCTCGTGCACGGCCGCGACACTCGCCCGCGCCGTCTCCAGACTCCGCACGGCCTCCCGGGCAGGCTCGATCAGAGCCCTTCCGGCCTCCGTCAGCACCGCCCTGCGCCCGATGCGATGGAACAACTCGGAGCCGAGATCACGCTCCAGTGCCCGCACGGCCTGCGACAGCGACGGCTGCGACACGTACAGAGCCGAGGCCGCACGGTTGAACCCCCCACGATCGACGATCGCGAGGAAGTACTCCAGCTGCCGGATGTCCATTACGCACACTCTGCCCCTCGATGAAGCAGCCGACGACTCGATGGGGCTGGATCAGCGTTTCCTGAACGCGGCATGGACGAGGCGATCGTCGCCACCAGGCGGGCCGTCGCCGCGGTGACGACCGCACAGGAGCCCTCGGTGCGATGGGTCTGTCATCCCCGCGCCGCTCCCGATGTACCGGCCTCCACCGCGGCCGCCCATGCCTGGAGTCCGTGGTCCACCGCCGTCTCGTCGATCACCAGGGCCGGGATCATCCGCACGACCTGGTTCCAGGCGCCGCACAGAAGCAGGAGCAGGCCCTGGTCGACGGCGGCACGCTGCACGCGGGCGGCAGTCCCGGGGTCCGGACTCCCGTCCTCGGTGACGAACTCGGTGGCGAGCATGAGCCCGAGTCCGCGTACGTCGCCGATGCCTGCGGTCCGGTCGGCCACCGCCTCCAGGCCCTGGCGCAGGCGCTCGCCCATCGCCTCGGCGTTCTCGACGAGCTTCTCGTCGTGGACGACGTCCAGGGTGGCGCAGGCCGCGGCGCAGGCGACGGCGTTGGCGCCGTACGTACCGCCCTGCGATCCCGGCCACGCCTTGGCCATCAGCTCGCCGGAGGCAGCGATTCCTGACAGCGGGAAGCCGCTGGCCAGGCCCTTGGCGGTGACGAGGATGTCGGGTGTGACGCCGAAGTGCTCGTGTCCCCAGAACCGGCCGGTGCGGCCCACTCCGGTCTGCACCTCGTCGAGGATCAGCAGGAAGCCGTGCCGGTCGGCCCGCTCCCGCAGGCCCTCCAGGAAGGCGCGGGTCGCGGGCACGTACCCGCCCTCGCCGAGCACCGGCTCGACGATGACCGCGGCCGTGTCGGCAGGTGAGGAGATCGTCTGGAGTGTGTAGTCCAGCTCCTTCAGGGCGAATCGTGTCGCGGTCTCCTCGTCCCAGCCGTAGCGGAAGGCCGAGGGGAAGGGGGTGACGACGACACCGCTCATCAACGGGGAGAAGCCGGACCGGAAGCGGGTGCCGGAGGTCGTCATCGAGGCGGCGGCCACCGTACGACCGTGGAAGCCCCCGTGGCAGACCAGGATGTTCGGCCGACCGGTGGCCTGCCGGGCCAGCCGCAGCGCCGCCTCCACCGCCTCGCTGCCGGAGTTCGTGAAGAACAGGCTGTCGAGCCCCTCGGGCAGGACCTCGCCCAGCTTGTCGACAAGCCGCTGCAGCGGCTGGTGCATGACTGTCGTGTACTGGCCGTGGACGAGGGTGCCCACCTGTTCCCGGGCGGCCGCCACGACCTTGGGGTGGCAGTGCCCAGTGCTGGTCACCCCGATGCCGGCGGTGAAGTCGAGGTAGCGGCGGCCGTCATCACCGTAGAGGTGGACGCCCTCTCCCCGGACCGCCACCACGGGCGTGGCCTGGCGAAGGTGCGGCGACAGTGCAGTCATGTTCGTCTCCCGGCGGGTCGTCGGTCTGGCTCCGGTCCGGTCGAGCATCTCCGCGTACCTCGATGACGCCAACGCCCGAACTGTCCGGCCGCACCGCGGCATCTGGACGTTGTGTCAGCCGCACCGGGCATCACGCCCCGCTCGTCCTGCTCAGCGGCCCTTTCCCAGCTCTTGCGCAGGTCAGTGAGGCTTGTCAGGGTGACGGAGCACCCAGGGAGGTCCCATGCGCGAGAAGCACCACACGGCCGCAAGGCCCGTCACCGACGGTCCTGGCGCCTCCTTGGCAGGCCCGGACGTGGCCACCGTCGGCCATCCGCTCACCGTGGCCGACGTTCTGGCTCTTCCCGTCCTGTCCGCCGGGCAGCCGCAGGTCGTCACCGGAGCAGACCTGCTCGACCGCCCCGTCCGCTGGGTGCACATGACCGAGCTGACCGACCCTGCCTCTTTCCTCAAGGGCGGCGAACTCGTACTGACCACCGGTATGCCCCTGCCGGAGGAGCCGGCCGGTGTACGCCGCTACGTGAACGAACTCGCCGACATCGGCGCTGCGGCCCTGGTCATCGAACTGGTCCGCCGTTACCACCGCCCGCCCGACGCCCTGGTCCATGCCTGCGAGGCCCGCGGGCTCCCCCTCGTGAGCCTGGCGAAGGACGTCAACTTCCTTGAGGTCACCCAGGTCGTCCACGCTCTCCTCCTCGGCAACCAGGCCGAGGAGATGCGCCGGACCCAGCGCATTCACGAGGCGTTCACCGCCCTCACCCTGCGCGGCGCTGTGCCCGATGAGGTCGTACGTGCCGCCGCCGAGATGAGCGGCCACACCGTCGTAGTGGAGAACCTGGCCCACCAGGCACTGATCTGCGCGCCCTCCGCAGGCACGGTCGAGGCAGCGCTCAGCGACTGGGAACGGCGCTCACGAGCGACCCCTGCGACCGGCCGCACATCCGTGTCCGGACCCGACGGCTGGCTCGTGACGTCCGTGGAGTACCAGGGCGAAAGCTGGGGCCGGGTGGTCATGCTGCCCGCCCCGCCACGCCGACCCACCCCCTCGACATTCGGCCCCACGGCTGTGACGGTCCTGGAGAGAGCCGCGATGGCCCTCACCATCGCCCGCGTGATCCACCCCGTGCCCTGGGAACGCACCGCACACCGCAATCTCCTGCGTGACCTCGTCGGACAACGTCACCACTCTCCTACGGACGCCGAGGCCCGGGTCGCCGCGCTGGGTCTGTCCACCAAGGACTGCAGCTTCATGGCCGTGCTCGCGGACTTCCCCCAAGAGACCGACGCGACGAAAAGCGAGGCCCTCCTCTGCGAGGAGCTGAGGAAACAAGGGACACAGGCCGTCGTCGGCGTTCTCGGTCCCACGCGCCTCGGCATCCTCCTGTCCCTGCGCCCCGGCCTGCCGTGCCCACCCGTGGTCGAACACCTGAGCCGCACCGTACTCGAGTTGGCGCCGGGGGCCACCGTCAGCGCAGGCAGCGAGGCGACGGACCTCTTCGATGTCGCCCGATCCTTCCGCGAGGCGACCCGCGTCACCGAAGCCACCGAGCCCGGCCGGCCGCTCCCGCCGGGACGCTCCTACCACAAGCCGTCCGACATCGGCCTGCGCCGCCTGCTCTTCGCGCTCCGGGAGGACACCCGGATCCAGGACTTCACCGAGCGCCGGCTCAGCCGGCTCCTCGACCATGACGCCCGCCACGGCACGGACTTGCTGACGACCTTGCGCCACTACCTCGACGCGGCAGGCAACAAGACCCTGGCAGCCCGCTCCGGCTGTCTGTCCCGCGAGACCGTCTACCAACGTCTGCGCAGCATCGAGCGGATACTCGACTGCGATCTCGAGTCCGGCGAACACCGCACCGAACTACACGTGGCACTCACAGCGCTCGACGTCCTACGGGCCGTGTGAGCCGGAACGACCCATACCCGAGCGAGCCTGCCAAAAGGACTAAGAAGAGCAGCAGGTCAGACGCCCTTTGTCGCGGGTTCAAGAATCGCCACGCACTCCACATGATGGGTCATCGGAAAGATGTCATGGGGAGGCCAGACAGGAAAACATGCAGGTCAGGCCGCATTTGCACGCCTCGGAAACGGGCTGTGAAGCGCCCTGAGCGTCAAACGAGCGTAAACGAGCGACAAAGCGCGCCTCACGATGGCGAGCCTCTTGAAGCCGCGCTCGTCATGCCGGCCTCCGCCTTGCGCACGAGCCGGCGCGCAGGGCAGCTGTTCGCCTCAAGTGAGTCGCAAGGCGAGCAGGTGCCGACGCTCAGCCGTGCCGGTGTCCGCCGACGGCGAGTTCGTAGTCGCCGATCAGGTCGCCGAGGAGGGTTCCGGCGGTGAGGTCGCTGGTGACGTGGCCGGCCATGTAGAGGCGGGAGTAGATGACCTCGGCCCGCATCCATTCGTAGTCCGCGGCGCGGTGCGGGGAGAGGGCGCTGAGGAAGGTGACGGCCGCGGCTGCGCGGGTGGCATGGCGGGAGGGATAGGAGTACGGGCCCTTCGCCCCGGGCTTGATCTGCTTGTCCGGGCGCAGGCTCGGGTCCAGTACGAACGGGGCCGGCTGCTTGTCCTTGGCCGCCAGCTGGTCGCTGATCGTCTTGGCCAGCTTCAGGGCCGCCTTCAGCTCGGCCTTCTCCGCCGTGCCCTGCGCCGCCGGGATCAGTTCGCGCTGGTCGTGGAGGTACAGCTTCCAGATGTCCTTCTTGCCGTGGAGCTCCAGCCAGGTCGCAGCCTTCTTCCCCGCCACCGTGCGGGTCTTGGCCAGGGCCTGGACCTGGTGGAGTTCGGCGTTGCGTTCCTTGGCGGACGGGGGCGCGGGAATCTGCGCGGCGGCCCAGGCGGTGAACGTCTTGTCGTCGCGCGTGGTGCCGTGCTCCGCGGTCCACTTCGCGAAGAGGGTGTCGGCCGTCTTGCGCTGGGCCGCCGCTTCCTTGCCGATCGTCGCGATCTCGGCGTCGGTGAAGAGCTTCGGCGGCAGGTCCTGCTTGATCCGTGCCGTCGCGCCGGGCTTCTTCTTCGCGGAGGTGGACGTGGCGGCCGCGACCCACTGCGGTCGCAGCACGCCGACGGAGACGGCCGCGACGGCGAGCAGCGCGATCAGGGCATACGGCCATTTGATGCCGCGCAGGGCGTTCATGCGGCGGGGGTCCTTTCGAAGAGCGGATGCGCCTCGGTGGTGAAGTGGGCGCGGGCGAGGCGGCGTACGTCGTTGTCGGGGAGGCCGGGGGTGAGCAGGGACTGGCCGACGACGTACTTGCTGAGGGAGACGGGCCGGGCGCCGAGGCCCAGGAGCAGCCGGTCCGCGGGGGCGGGTCGGGCGCCGCCCTTGGTCTCGACGAGGACGTGGCCGGAGTCGAGAGCGGCGGTGCGGTCGCCCTGGTGGCAGGTGAGGGCGCCGTCGAGGGTGACGCGGGTGCCGTGGTCCAGGTCGGCGAGGGCAGCGCGGACGTAACGGACCTCGACGGCGGGGGCCAGCTCCTTGGCCGTGACGGGGATTCCGGATCCGTGCAGCACTTCGTCCACGAACTCGGTGGCCTGCACGCCCAGTTCGCCGTACGCGTGGGCCTGGACCGTGAGGGCGTGTTTGACCGTCGCGCCGCGGCCGTCCTTGGTCTTCACCTCCACCCGGCACATCCCGTCCTCCGCATACAGGCGGGTGCGGACCTTCCAGCGCCGGCGGCGCTGCTGCACATGGGCCCGCCAGGCACCGAGCTCCTCGGTGTCGAAGTACATGCTGAGGTAGCTCGTCGTACGGCGGCCGGCGCCGAGGTCGAGGACACGGTGGCTGGTCGTGAGCCAGGCGACGAAGTCGCGGGCGCGGTCGAGCGTGACCAGGTACTTGCGGTCGGTGCGGTGCTGCAGCGCGGCGGCCGCGTCGACCTCGGCCAGCGTCGCGCCCCGCAGCGCGGACAGGCCGAGTGCGGACGCGAAAGCGGACGTCATGAGAGTGTCAGCTCCTCGCGCGGTTCGTGTTGCGGAACGAGCGCGGTCTCGCCAGGCTGCACGGGGTAGCGGGCGGAGACCCGGGTGGTCTCGCGGACGTAGTCGACCTCGTCGACCACGACCGACAACGGCGCCTGGCCGAATCGGAGCGCCACGTCGTCGGCGATGAGCGCGGGCTCCGGGTAGATCCGGTCGAGGGTGAGCTTCACCGTCCGGGTCGGCGGGTCGTACGACTTCGGATCGTCGACCAGCAGCACCGCCAGCAGCACCACGGCGCCCAGTACGACGACGAGCCACATTTGCCGGTGCGGCAGCCCCGTGCACAGGGCGATGACCAGAGCCACGAAGGTGTAGGCGACGTCGCGGAGCGTGAACGCCGCGCTGCGGAGCCGGACCAGGGAGAGGATCCCGACCAGGCCGAAGCCGACCCCGGCCGGGAACTTGCCGGAACTGATCGTGCTCATCGCGGCGAACAGGCCGATGTTCAGCGCGGTCAGCACCAGCGGCATCGCCGGTGCGCTGGGGCGGCGCCGGTAGAGCCGGCCGACCAGGATCAGCAGGGCGAGGACGTCGAGACCGCCGCGGGTCATCACGTCGGTGACCGTGAGGTGGTCGGTGATGCCCTTGGCGGCGAGCACCGATGCGTGCATGAGGGTCCCTTCCGTCACGGCACGTCGGACGGCGGACCGGTCGCGGTCCGCGGCGCACCGCGACCTGAACGACGGTAGGGATGTCACATGAACAGACCATGAAGCCTTCCCGGTGGCCGCGCCATGGCCGGCAGGTGGTTAGCCTGACCGGCATGCACTACCTGGTCGTCGACGACGAGACACGCCTTACGGACCTGGTCGTCCGCTATCTGACCGAGTCCGGGCACACCGCCGAGGGCCACTACGACGGCCCCTCGGGGCTCGCCGCCGCCCGGGACGCGGGCGTGGACGCCGTGCTTCTCGACGTGCTGCTGCCGGGCATGGACGGGGTCGAGGTCTGCCGGACGCTGCGCGGGGAGGGCATCGACGTGCCGGTGATCCTGCTCACCGCACGCGGCGCGATCAGCGAGCGGGTCGCCGGCCTTGACGCCGGGGCCGACGACTACGTGGTCAAGCCGTTCGCCATGGAGGAACTGCTGGCCCGCCTGCGGGCGATATCCCGGCGCCGTCCCGAAGCGGCACGCCAACTCCAGGTCGGCGATCTCGTCCTCGACCCGGACCAACAGCGGGCCTGGCGGGCTGACGTCGAACTGGACCTGGCGCGGCGGGAGTTCGCCGTGCTGCGGGTGCTGATGGAGAACGCCGGACGGGTGGTCAGCCGCCTCCAGCTGCTCGACGAGGTCTGGGACGGCGAGACCGACCTGCGCAGCAACGCGATCGACGTCCACGTCTCCAAGGTGCGCGCCAAGGTCGACCGCGCCTTCGACCGTACGACCATCACGACCCTGCGCGGACGCGGCTACCGTCTGGAGACCGCCCCGTGACCCTGCGCGGCCGGCTGCGGTTCTGGTTTCGGCGGCTGCCCGTCGTCACACGCCTCGTGCTGGCCGTCGCCGTCACCATGTCGTTGGTCCTGACCGGAGCGGCCTGCCTGGTCTACTGGCGGGTCGAGACGGCCCTCGACCAACAGTTGAACGACGATCTGACCACCTACGGGCGCAGTCTCGACCAGGCCGTGCGCGCCGGGACCGAGCTCCCGCCCGGACCCAGCGGCAGCCTGCAGCAGGTCCTGGACACACGCGGCCGCATCGTGAGCTCCAGTGATGCCGTACGCCACCGGCCACTGCTCACCCCCGCCGAACTCGCCGGCGTCGAAAGCGGAGCCATGCTCCGGCACGACATCGGTTCACTGCTCCCGATCACCTCCGACACCCTGCGCCTGCGGGCACGGCAGGTCACGGCGGACGGCGGGACCAGGATCGTCGTCGCCGCCGTACGGCGCGGTCACCGTGACGAGGCGTTGCGGGAACTCCTTGCCCAGCTGGGCATCGCCTCCGGCCTGACCCTGATAGCCGCCTCCTACGTCGGCTACCGCACCGCCCGCGCCGCCCTGCGCCCTGTCGAGCGCTACCGCGGCGGAGCCGCCACCCTCGCCGGCGGCGCCCAGAACCTGCGCCTCGACGTGCCCGCCGACCGGGACGACGAGATCACCCGCCTCGGCCACACCCTCAACCACATGCTCGACCGCCTCGAAGCATCCGCCGAACGCGAGCGCCGGTTCGTCGCCGACGCCAGCCACGAACTGCGCACCCCGCTCACCCTGATGCGGGCCGAGGTCGATGTCGCGCTGCACCGGCCCCGCTCCGCCGAGGAACTCACCGAGACCCTGCGCTCCGTGGACGCCGAGGTGCAACGCCTGATCGACCTCTCCAACGCCCTGCTCGACCTGGAGGAACTCGGCAGCAGCGGGCACCTCACCCGGGCGCCCGTACGACTCGCCGACCTGGTCGACACGGCCGTCTCCCCGCATCGGCGCACGGCCGAACGCGCCGGGCACGGCCTGCACACCGACGTGGACGACACGGCCGTCGACGTCGACGCCCGCTGGCTGGTGCCGGCCATCGGCAACCTCGTCGACAACGCGCTTCGCCACGGCAACGGAAGTGTCCGCGTCACGGCCGTAGTCCACGACGGCAGGGTGCGGGTACGGGTCACGGACGACGGGCCCGGTTTCCCACCCGAGTTTCTGCCCCGGGCCTTCGACCGCTTCGCCCGCGCCGAAGCGAGCCGCACCAGCAAGGGATCCGGCCTCGGGCTCGCCTTCGTCCACGCCGTGGCCACCGCGCACGGCGGCACGGCGCACGCCGAGAACACCGGGCGAGGGGCGGTCGTCACTCTTGAGCTCCCCAGCTGAGTCGCGGGGCGGTAGTCAGGAGGCGGGGGTGTCCTGGTCCCCGGGGACGGTCGGGGACGGGGGACGCGTGTGTACCGCGGCGGTGGAGGTGGCGTATGACCACGGTGGCGAGCACGATGCCCACTGCGGCGAGCGAGTACGACTCGTAGCGCTGGATGGCCGGACAGAGGGTGCCGATGTGGTCCCCGGCGAGATCGCCGAGGGTCACCCGGACGCCCACCCACAGCGCTGCCCCGAGGGCGTTGAAGGCCAGAAACCGGCGCCAGGGCATCTCGCTCGGGCCGGCGATGATGCCGTTGGCCTGGCACAGGCCCTCGACGAAGCGGGCGACGGTGACGACCTGCCGCCGTCGCGGGTGAAGAACGCCTCGGCCCTGGCGACGCGCGGCGGGGTGAGCAGCACGTAGCGGCCGGACCGCAATCCCGACCGAGCGGCATACAGCGGGTCAGCCCTTCAAGGCCGGCAGACGGCCGGCGAGAGCGCGTCGCCCCGTCGACAGACTTGAGACGGCCGTGTCGGACTCGTCCGCACTCGGGCCAGGCCACCGGTCGTCCGCAGCCCTTACGATGACTTCTTATTACCGCAGTGCAGAAGGAGACGCTGGGCATGCGACGGTTGGGTGATCTGGAGGCGGAGATCATGGACCGTCTGTGGAGGTGGCGGCGCCCGGCGACCGTGCGCGAGGTCGTCGACGACATCAACCGGACGCGGACCGTCGCCTATACCACCGTGATGACCGTGGCCAACATCCTCCACCACAAGGGCTGGCTGGTACGCGAGCAGAAAGACGGCCGGGCCTGGTTGTACGAGCCGGTCCGCACGCGGGAGGAGTACGCGGCCGCCCTTATGGAGGACGCCCTGAGCGCCAGCGAGGACCGCCCGGTGGCACTGACCCACTTCGTGGACCAGATGTCTTCCGCCGAGATCTCCGCGCTCCGCAAGGCCCTTCGGAACGCGGGAAAACGCGCGGACACGTGACTGGCGCGACTCCTGTTCGCCCCGTACAGCGGAGGCGGTCGTCCTCTCTGAGGCTCTGGTCGATTTGGACGCCAAGTTCCAGATGAAGATAGTCGCGACCGCGGTCCTGGCAGCCGATCCCGCAGCCGTCCGGGTGGACGGACGCCGTGCCGCCCGTCCACCCGGACGGCTGCGGCGCCGTCGGGAGCGCGGGACTTGCCGACCCGGAGCGGGGTCAGGATGAGCAGCCCGTCGATCTCGCCGCGCCAGGGGAATCCGCTCCCAGTGCAGCATCCGCTACCCCGGGTTGTCGGCGTCGAAGAAGACGGACACCGTCTTCTTCGACAGCACGATGGTGGCGTCCCCATACCCACTAGGGGTATCTCACTCTACTAATCGGGCCGCGTACACAACGGCTGATGACCGGCCGCCGCAGTACACGCAGCGCCCATCACCCCGAGGCAGCCATCTTCTTGCCCGCCGGCGTGACGGCGAACCACGCACCCTCCTTGCCCTGGCCGTTCATCTCACCGGCCTTGGTGTCGCCCATGTAGCGGTACAGCGGCCAGCCGGCGAGGGTGATCTGCTTCATGCCGTCGTCGCGGGTGAGGACACCGACCTCGGCCTGCACGCCCATCCCCTGAGGGGTGCCGTCGGCCATGACCGGCATCCAGGTCTCCGCACAGGTGCCCGTGCACATCGACATGTTCACCTGGTCCTTGCCGTAGCGATAGAGCGTGAAGCCCTGGGCGTCGGTGACCACCGCCCCCATGCCGGACATCGTCTTGGACATCAGCATGTTCGTACTGACCATGTGACCTGTGCCGCCGCTCGGGGTGGACGCGCCTCCGTCGGCGGGTGCCGTGGTCCCGGCGGGTGCGGACGTCACCGGTGCGGCCGCGCCGGTGTTCGCGGAATTGTCACTGGACGACCCACACGCGGTGAGCAGCAACGCCGAGGCGACGCCCGAGGCCATGACGAGGGCAATGCGGTGCCGGGACACGAAGTTCTCCCTTGTTGTCGCACGGGTTATCTACTGATGCCCTTAGTACGTTCGCAGACATTGGGCCGTTCAGGCACAGGAGACGCACATGACGAGACCTTTACCCGGAGCGCGCGGCGAGGTCCTCGTCCCGCGTCGGTGAGACGGGGCGTCGGACGGTCACGATGCCACCGCCGTGAGCTCCGGTTCGGGGGTCGCGACCAGGCGACCCGAACGCGCCAGCAGTGCGACGCAGCCGGCGCAGAACGCGCCCGTCGCCGCGAGCACCCACCAGATCAGCTCCGGGCGCCCCAGACGGTCGGCGGCGTCCCAGACGGCCCCGGTGGTCAGGTTGCCCAGCGTGATGCCCAGGCCGGCCACGGTGTTGTACAGCCCGTAGTGGGTGGCGACGAGGCGTCTGCCGGCCAGGGAGACAACGGTGTCCATCTCGAACGGGTAGACCATCGCTGTGCCCAGTCCCAGCAGGACCACCGCCGCGAACAGTGGTGCCAGTGCCACGGCCCAGGCCGCCGGGCCGGAGGTTCGGGTCACCGTGCCGGTATCGATGAGCGGGGGGAGGAAGGCCGTACCCATGAGCGCAATGCCGTAGACGATGGCGCGCTGGGACGACCAGCGCGCCCGGGCCCATGCGGTGATCCTCAGTTGGCCGGCCACGGCGACCGCGGCCGAGACCGCGAACAGGACGGTGGTCACGGCGTCGCCCCGGTCCGGGACGGCGCGGTACGCCTGCAACGGCAGTGCCAGGTAGACCTGGAAGGACAGGACGTACGAGCCGATCATGGCCAGGGCGAAGAGCAGGAACGGGCGGTTGGCGACGACCGTGCGCCAGTCGGCCGGCACGCTGCCGGGTTCGGGCCGCGATGTGCCTCTCCGGGCGGGCAGCATGCGCAGCTGAATCACCGTCAGGGCGAGGAACAGGAGGGCAGCCACGGAACAGACCAGCCGGAAGTCCGCCGCCAAAAGGGTGAGTCCGGCCAGTGGGCCCACGAACATCCCCGCCTGGTAGAAGACGTTGAATGCGGCGAACGCCTCCACGCGCCGCTCCCCCGCCTCCTGTGCCAGATACGCGCGGACGGCGGGATTGAACAGAGCGCCCGCGAACCCGGTCGCCGCCGACGCCACGACCAGAGCCGGCAGTGAGCTGACGGAGCCGAGCAGGGCAAAGCCGACGGTCCGCAGCACAAGCCCTGTCACGATCACCGGCTTGTAGCCGAGCCGGTCGGCGAGTGTGCCACCGACGAGGAACATGCCCTGCTGGGTGAAGTTGCGCACCCCGAGCACCAGGCCGACCGCCCAGGCGGCCAGGCCCAGGCCGTCCGCGAGGTGGACGGCGAGGTAGGGCATGAGCATGTAGAAGGCGGTATTGATGGTGAACTGCTGGATCATCAGCAGACGACTGCATCCGTTGAACGAATGGAACTGCACGGCCAGGGCCTTCATCGCACGGCCCCCTGCGGCACGGTGACGGTGGTGCAGCGGGTCCAACGCTCCGCTGTGCGCTCACCCGGGTGCGCGATCTCGTCCGGCTCGGCGGCGGGGACACTGCGCAGGAGGTCATGAGCGCGGCAGAACTGGTCGCTGTAGACGGTGTTCCAGTAGCGGTGCACGCCGTCGGGGAAGATCGCCGCGATCCGGGTCCGCTCCGGTTCGGTCCGGGCCAGCCAGTTCGCCACGAGTGCGACGGCGCCCACGCTCCAGCCGCCGCTGGCGTAGTGGCCGCGGGCCAGTTGGCGGCAGGTCCACACCGCCTCCCCCGGGGCCACCCAGTGGACCTCGTCGAAGGCCGCATGGTCGACGTTGCCGGGGTGGATGCTACTGCCCAGGCCGCGCATGAGGCGGGGGCCGGCGGGCTGGCCGAAGACCGTGGAGTTCACCGAGTCGACACCGACGAGCCTGAGTTCCGGGGTGAAGCCGCGAAGGGTGCGGGCGATGCCCGCCGAGTGGCCGCCGGTGCCGACCGCCGTGACCAGGACGTCGATCCGGCCGAGTTGCACGATGAGTTCCAGGGCCAGTGGGGCGTAGGCGGCGACGTTGTCGGGGTTGTTGTACTGGTCGGGACACCAGGCCGACGGGGTACGGGCGAGCAGTTCGCACACGCGCCGGCGGCGTGCCTCCTGCCAGCCGCCCACGGGATGCGGCCCGGTGACCATGTCGACGTGCGCTCCGAGCGCGCGCAGCTGGTGCACCATCAGCGGCTCCATGCCGGGATCGGTGACGAGGGTGACCGGATGGCCGTACGTGATCCCGGCCAGGGCCAGACCGAGGCCGAGGGTGCCGCTGGTGGACTCGACGATCGGCGCCCCTGGCCGGAGGTCACCCCGTTTGCGGGCCGCGGCCACCATGTGGAGCGCCGGGCGGTCCTTGATGCCGCCGGGGTTGGCGCCCTCCAGTTTCGCCCAGAAGCCGCGGCCCGCCGGGTTGAAGGGCTCTCCGATCCACAGGACGGGGGTGTTGCCGACCATGCCGGCCGGTGAGCGTCGCGGCGCCCCGGCCGGTTCCGGAAGTTCGTGTCCCGCGGGGAAGGAGGTGATGTCGTGCGACGTGACGTCGCGCAGGGCAGTGTTCATGTGGGGGTCCTCTCGCGACCCCGCTCGTGCTGGGGCCGCGTGTCTGCCGTACGGGTGTGTGCCGGAGGGCCCGGCCGTGCACGCCGGGCGGCACGATCACGTACGGCTGACGCAGACCAGTTTCAGCAGATGGGGGCCGCCGGGAGTCGGCAGGGCCGCCGGGTCCCGTCTCCCTGGCGGGCCGCCCGACGTCACGGGATCGACCATGCGGTGTCGCAGGGAAAGCAGTGCGATCAGCGTGAACGCCAGCACCAGGGTCCCCGCGGGCACGCGCGGGTCGGCGGGCCGGTCGGCCGGGTCGCAGCACAGGGTGCAGTGCCCGTCATGGTCGTCCGCCCCGTGATCCAAGGCACAGTCCGCCACCGCCCACACGGAGCGCGGGCTGTTCGCGCCGGCCTCCTGATGCGCCGCCGGCGCGGCCACGGTCGTTGCATGCGGATAGCCGTCATCCAGGTCCGAGGCGCACGCGACAGCGTGGGCCAGGAGCATCAGCACCAGACCCACGAGGAGGGCGAGGGCCGGCCTGCGCACCCTCGCACAGCCGGCAGATTCCTGCGGCATGCGACAGATGGTAAGCACATTGTCATGATCTGGCAGCTTTCGTTCGTGTATGGGTGAAGTGGCTCGGAGGCGAAAGCGTGGGTACATGTGTCCGGCCGTCCTCCCGGACAAGGGTGTGATCGCCGTGCGCGAGGTGTGGCGGGAGTAGGGCATATCACCGTCGTGGCCGTCGCCTGCTGCTTCACCCGTGCGTACACGCGGACCGGGCGGCGGCCTGCCGGCTCGGCCTGCCGCCGCTGCCGACGCAGCGCGGCGACTGGGCCATTCAAGGTATGGCCCGCCCGTCCCATGCACTCAATCCCTTGGTGGGAGCAGGGTGAACCGACCTCCGCCTGGCGGTTCGCGCGTGGGGAGATCGACGAAGAGGAGTACCAGCGTCGTCGAGGCGCTCGTGCACCGCCCCGAGCACATCGCACCCGCGCAGCGGCAACTCGTCGAGCTGTTCCAGAGTCTGCTGACCGAGGCCGCCGAGGCCGGCGAGCTCCACGACGACGTCGCCCCGACAGAGCCGGCGAGCTACTGCCTCCACGCCCTCAGCGCGGCCGGGGGCCTGTCCTCCGAGGCGGCCGTCCACCGACTCGTCGCGGTCACCCTGGCGGGGTTGCGCCCGACGGGCTGAATCGGACCCGCACTCACCCCCGGGAAGGAGGTCGGTACTCCCGGTCAGGTGTTCCTACTACGCGAAACGCACAACCCGTTGGGGTGAGGCGGGTCCTACAGCGGTCAGGGCACGCACGCCACCGTCAGGGGCAGCAGCGGAGCCACGACCGTGGCCATGACGATGCCCAGCCATGCCATACGGTGCGGCCGGGGCTGCGGCGCGAGGACGCGGCGCAGCCGGATGAGAACTGCCGAGCCGCCCGCCCCCAGAGCCACCGCCGGCGCTCGTCCCGCCGCGACCTCGCACATCGCTGTCGCCAGCGCGTCCCTGGAGTGATGGCGCAGGGCACGGTCGTCCGCGATCATCTCCAGCAGCAAGTTCGTCTGCTCCTTGGCGTGCCGGGCGAGCGGCAGACCGCGGAAAGCGCGCGAGAACGCGTGCACCAGGATCTTCAACAGATGGTGCCTGCCCGCGATGTGGGCGCGCTCGTGTGCGAGTACGGCGCGCAGCTGCTCCTCGGTGAGGACATCCAGCGCGCCGCTGGTGACGACCACGCGGGCGCGGCGTCCGGCCAGGCAGTACACGGCGGGAATGCCGTGGTCGACGATCGTGGCGCCGTACTCGGGCGAGGGTTCGCCGACGAGAGTGAGCATGTCCAGCTGCCGGTTGAGGGCACGTCGCGCCTGCCAGGCACACCGGACCAGCCATCCGACCGGCAGCAGGGTGACCACGACGGGTACCGCAATCGCCAGGGCGTCGTCGAACGTGGGGGGTGCGTCGCCCGCCGAAGGGGCATCCGCAGGCAGTCCGCATGCCGTGAGCAGCCCCATCATTCCGTCGTGCACATGCTGTTCGGCCGTCACCACGTGGTATACCGAGAGGGCGGTGGCGACGACGAACGTGACCATAAGTCCCTGCCACGCCAGGACGGCGGCAGCCGGCGCCCGGTGCGCCCACAGGGCCCTGGCCAGCAGGCGCGGCACCACGACAGCCACCAGGACCGCGTATCCGGCCAGACCCGCGGCTGTGATCATGCGCTGCTCCGCCTCTTCACCGCTCGGAGCGCCGAGCGTAGCGCGTCCACTTCCTCCGTACTCATCTGTTCCACGAAACCGGCCAGTGCGCCTGCCGGGTCCGGGGTGTCCGAGAGGGCGTCCTGCTGCCACCTCCAGCGACAGACGGCCAGTCGTAGACCCGCTTGGCCATCGCGTGAGGAAACCCCGCCGCCGGCCGGGTCTGTCGGTCAGCCCGTGGGCGACCTCCACGACGAGACGCGCGGACCGCTCCGGGTCCGTGGATTCGGGAAACTCCCGTAGTTGACGACCCGCCGCCATTCCGCGATCTCCTCGTCATCGGCATGGGCGAACCGGACGTGTCCTTCGGCGAGGAGCCGTGACGGAGAGAGAACCGGCCGGCCTCAGTGACCTCCGCACGGACACCATGGCCCTTGTCCACCGTCAAAACCCACGGTCACGCAGGGCATACGCCGAGCGCCACTCTCTGGCCGCCGACCCACAGCGCACATCACGCACAACACCTGAACCCGCAGGTCAGACGGCCTTTCCGGCCGGCTCCAGAATCGCCACGCACTCCACATGATGGGTCATCGGGAAGGTGTCGGCCTGGACGGGAGCAGGGAAAACAGCAGGTCAACCATGGTTTTTCCGCCTCGCCGACGGGCTCACAGGGGCCACGAGCGTCAAATGAGCGTCACGGCGGGCGGACCGATCGCCACTCCGGCCCTCCCCGCCTCACTCCGGAGCCATGATGGAGGTGCACTGCCAGTCGTACCGCGCGTTGGCGCAGAGAGCCACGGAAGCCTGTGCCCGCTGCACCAGATTCCCGAGCAAGCTGGACCTGAACGTCCGAGCGTTCCCGCCAACGGACCTCCATCAGGGATAATCGACCCCATGTCGCTCTCCGAAGCCGCCGCACTCGCCCCGGGCGTCACCAACCCGTACCGGATCAAGTTCGTCCGGCGGCTGCCCGGCTCCCTGGACGAACTGCGCGGGCCGGTGCACGGTGTGGTCGAGCTGCCGCTGACGGTGGCCTGGTCCGGGCTGCGCTCCTTCGACCTGGACCGGCCGCGGCTGCGGATGAGCCTGTACCGCACGGTGCTGTCCGAGGGCATGCGCGAGGACCTGTGCCGCTTCCTCGACGCCGACCTGCTCATCGAACTATGGCCGACTCTGCGCACCCTGATCGGCACCGCCGTCCGCGACGCCTGGGAGGGCGCCTTCCCCGAACTGCATGAAGCCGGCCGGACCACCGCCGCGTGAAGAAACCACCGATGCCGGAATTGCACGCCCGGCTCCTCGAAGACGTCCTCGCCCTCGGTTCGCCCTACCCGCTGGTGCTGACCGGTGGCTACGCCGTCCAGGCTCACCAGCTCGTCGACCGCCCCAGCCAGGACCTGGACGTCGCCACCCAGAACCCCGCCCCCATGGCCGACATCGCCCACGACCTGGTCGGCGGTCTGGTCCGGCTCGGATGGCGGGCCGAGACCATCGAGGTCTCCCCGCTCTCCGCCCGTTTCCTGGTCACCGATCCCGACAGCGGTCAGAAGTGCGAGGTCGACATCCTCAAGGAGGTCTTCTGGCACCCCACCGTCCCGACCTCCTACGGTCCCGTCCTGTCCGAGCAGGACGTCATCGGCACCAAGGTCCGCGCCATCGCCGAACGCGGCGCCGCCCGCGACCTCATCGACGTCTACGCCGCCTCCCAACGCTGGACCACCGCCGACCTGGAAGAATTCGGCCGCCGCCACGCCCGCCCCGACACCCTCTTCGGCGCCGCCGAACTCCAAGCGCGCCTGGTCGGCGCCGACTGGATCGACGACACCGAGTTCGCCGCGTACGGACTCGACGAACAGACCATCGCCGACCTGCGCACCTGGGCCCGCGACTGGTCCGATGCCATGGGACGCCGGGCCGCGGCCGAGAACCCGTACGAGAAGGAGTACGGCGAAGCAGGATCCGTACAGGAAGATCCGTACGACAGCTTCGACCCGGACGCGTACGAGAACTGAGTTCCCCACCCGCATAGCGTCGCCGAACGCGCCTGTCCAGCACATCCCATCGGCCGGGCCGCTCGAGAGAGCAGCGGCGGCACCAGTTCGTATCAGCGGCGCTTCCTCCGTTTCCCCTTCTTCCTGGCGCTGCCGCTCTTCCGCTTGCGTGCGGCATCCGCGCGCAGTCGGCCCAGGTGGGAGGAGCGGGCGCGCAGGGCTGCCACGTCGATGGCCGCCAGGCGTTCGAGGCCGGAGATATCCGGGTGGCCTGAGGTCTGGGCGACGCGGAGCATCGTGGTGAGGGTTTCGGCGTCGGCTCTGGTGTGGCCGACGGCATCCAACAGCCCAGTCTCGCCGTCGAGTTCGCGCATGAGCAGCAGGCTCTCGGCGGCGGCCAGGGCGTACTCGCGGTCGTCCATGTCTTCCATGCCGTCCGGGCCGTGCTCGGTCGCCTTGTCCGCGAGCAGCGTCGCCTCGGCCGCCTGTTCCCGGCCGACGAACAGGGCGCTGGGAGCGAGTTCGGGGTCGGTACGCAGGTGGCGGAGCAGGTCCGGGCCGTATCCGTCGGGCAGTTCGGCCACCAGCATCCGCAGCAGGCCGTTGCGGCGGGCGTGCAGGCGCACCCGCTTCAGCGCGTCCGCGAGGGCCGGGCGGGCGGTGTCCCAGCCGCCGGCCGCCTCGATCCAGCCGGCCAGTTCGGTACGGGTGTGCTGGTCGTCGTACTCGTCGAAGAGGGTGGCGAGGAGGGTGGTGGCGTCGGCCGTGCGCAGGTCTCCGAGGGCCGGGGCGGAGCGGCCCAGCGAGGTGAGCAGCTCGCGGACCGCGTATGTGCCGAGCGGGGTGAGCCGGAGGAGCTCGACGTCGTCGCCCTCGCACGAGCGCAGGAGTTCGCGGAGGTGTGCGGCGCCGTCGGGGTCGTCGGCGCCGAGCAGCGCGGCAGGCCCGGTGCTCCCGTCCTCTGCGGCCAGGGATCGCAGGCCATCGAGGACCGAGGGGTCGACCGGCCCGCGTTCGAAGGCGATCACCCCGGTGCGTACGAGCAGGTCGAGGACCACGCGAAGTTCCGCCGGGGAGTATGTGTCCTCTCCCTCGCCCGGCCACCGGTCGTCGTCCAGGTGCCCCGCCCGTACCGTATGCCACAGCATCGGCCAGGGCGTGCCGGCCGGCATGCCGTACAGCGCGGCCAACAGGTCGGTGAGCAGCAGGTCGAAGCGCGGATAGAGCCGGGAGGGGACGTCCCACACCGGACCGATGAGCAGCGGATCGCGCAGGGCGGGAAGGGCGGTGAGCGCGCGGGCGGCGAGTGCGAGCGGGTCCTCGCGTACGGTACGGGCGCCAGCGACCGCGACCAGACGGCCGCGGTACGCCCGCACCAGGCGGGCTTCGCGCGCCCACTCCACCAGGAGCCGCAGGTAGGGGAGTTGATCGGCGCGGCGGATGTGGTCGAAGCCGTCGCCGGCCAGATGCTTCAGCGGCCCCGCAGCCGCGCCCAAGCCGCGGTCGGTGCCCAGATGGCAGGCGAGTTCGAGGGCGTCGGCGGTCTTCAGCCGGCCGGTCTTGGTGAGCGGCTGGCCCTCTTTGCCGAGCCACCTGGCCACCTCGGCCAGCTGCCCGAGGATGTCCACGCCGGCAGCCGCCTCGCGCAGGGCCTCCTCGTCGCCGAGATCAACGACCGGCAGCGGCAGCGTCCGCCCCTCCAGCAGGCTGTGGCCATCGGGCCCCGCGCCCAAGAGCCCACCCAGGAACTGATTGCCCATCACCTTGGCCAGCGCCGCCTCGTCGTACTCGACCCGCCCCGCCCGGACATCGGCGATGAACCGGTCCATGGCCCGCTCGTCACGCACGTCGACACCGCTGCGGGCCGCGGTCAGCATCCAGAACTTGGCGGGCCTCATGAAGCGAGGATCCTCCATGGCCTCCGCGTGGGCCTGGCGCAGTAACTCCGCCACTTCCCGCAGCCGGGCGGGGTCGTCCGAGCGGACGTCGAGCAGGCCGGAAGCGGCAAGGAACTCCACCAGCGTGGCGACGGCACCGGGCGCGTCGTGCTCCTCGATCTCCTCCGGCAGGACGGTCACGTTCCGCGGCAGCCACTCCAGGAGCAGCGCCCGCACATGCTCCTCGCGCCACAGCGCGAGCCGCCCGTCCGCCGTGCCACGATGCCGGTACTCCAGCGCCTGCTCGACCGTGAACTCGTCCAGGCCGCCGGCCTCGAACCCCCGCCGTTGCTCGTCGTATTCGGAGGTGAGACGGACGATAATCTCGCAGGTGGCCTCGAACCCATCACCGTCGTCACCCCCAACACCCGCACCAGCGGCGTCCCCATCGGGATCGGGATCGAACAGCAACCTCACACCTGGACCATCGCTTTCTCATCATGACCGGTTGTCCGGGCACCGACGATAGGGCTCCTGCGCCATCTGTACGCCGGTGTTTGACGCGGGGGCGAGAGGTGTGCATGCCCAGGAGACCGCCGCTCCTGGAGCCAAGACTCACTGTCCTTGCCCCATGGATCCGTAGGGCCCAGGGGACCAACGCACCGAAGCACGCGTGCCTCGCCATTAAGGCCCCGCCTCCGACCAACTGCCAACCAGTCTGTCCGAATTGACCGGCCCCACCCACCGCTGCGTGGACCTGTCCCTGCATCTCGCCTGGTCCGGACTGCGCTCCTTCGATCTGGACGACGACAAGCTGTTCCTCGGCATGTACCGCATCGTCCTGACCACGGGCCTGCATGACGACTACATTCAATTCCTGGACGGCAGCCTTCTGACCTCCCACTGGCCCCGGCTCCAGAGAATGGTCGGCCGCGGTGTCCGTACGGCTTGGGAGGACGCGTTTCCTGAGTTGCGTCCGGACGCGGGCCAGGCTGCCGCCTGAGCCCCCACAAGGTACCGGATCTCCCCAAGCACCACCGTCGGCTCCACGTCGACACCCTCGGCCAGAGGTGCTGCTAAGGGCTCGCTCACGAGCGGCTAAGCGGCAGAGCACTCCACCGAGGTAACTATTACTCCGGCTGCCGTCGGCGGTGGCCGGGATCGGCGTGAGGCACTCGTACGAGCGCCCCAGGACCTTCGGCCGCGGCCCGCCCGCTCTACGGTGGCCACCTGCCACACCATCTATTGGAGCCAACACCATGAAGTACGCCGTGTCCGCGCCTCAGGCCGACTTGCTCCGCGAGATCGCGGCGGCTTCCGAGGCGACGCAGATCCCGCCGGCTCGCAGACGGCTTGGGCACTGGAGCAGCTCGGGCTGGTCAAGAGGACGTGGCATGGCAGCGGACAAGTCGCCGTGGTGACGGCGGACGGCCGCTATCTCCTCAAGCACGGCAGGCATCCCCGGCAGGTACGAGCGGAGAAGAAGCGACTGGAGGGCGATGGCACTCAAGCCGCGCTCGCCCCAGCCGACGGGGCCGAACTGGTCTCCCGCCTGAAGTCGGCCTCAGGGAGAAAGATCACGGTCCCTGATCCCGGGCAAAAGACTCGGGGGGGGGTGGCGGGCCGCCTACTACGAGGCGCTGCACCACGGACACGTGCCGAACGGCCACAAGGTGCGGTGGAACGGCCGCCAGCGCGGTGACTGCGTCTGCACTCCGGTCGACGAGGATGCCGAGAAGGCGGCCCAACGTCCGCCGGTGCCGACCATCGAAGTACCGGAGATTCTGAATCGCCCCCACGCTCTTGTCCGTGCGACGCGGAAAGCCTTGAGTCGTGCGCAGGGCACGGTCGACACTCGAGGCCGGGCGGAGATCATCCCGTTGCATGTGTCGCGTCCGCTTGCCGACCGTGCCCTACGGGTCATGCACGCACTCCTGACGGAAGCCGAGAACCGCGGTCACGCAGTCGAGACCCAGACCGACCTGCAGGACGGTGAGGCTGTGCACACGCTGGCGATCAGCATCCGGGGCCGCGCCTTTCCTCTCGTCCTCACGGAGCGGTCGACGAGAGTCCCGCACGAGCCGACCCCACAGGAAGTCTGTCAACAGGAGCGGAACCCGTGGACTCGACTGCCCAAATACGACGAGGAGTTCAACGGTCGCCTTGCCATCGGCGCCCCCGCCAATAGCTGGTACCAGCACTCGTACTCCTACAGTGATGGAGCACGCTGGACGTTGGAGTCCCGCCTGGGTCTTCTGCTACAAGATCTCGAACGCCTCGCAGCGGAAGCAGAACGCCGGGAGCATCCACCCACGCTCCGTGGTCGACCATACCTCCCGTGATAATGCGGGGGCAGTCCTCGGAGTCGACCACTGTGAGAGCTTGTATCTCGGATGACACGCGCGCGTCCTTCTTCTGGCGTGCCGCCAAACGGTCCAGGGTCTTTCCGTCACGTACGTCCCGGACTTCGATGCGCCCAAGCTCACTGCCGGTGACAGCGTAGGGGTACCCCCGCGTGGTGAAGACCGCCAACGCAGTCCTCCATCATGCGCGCGGCCGTCGACGACGATGTGATCGCGGTGAGCCCCTACCGCCGCAGTGGTTCACGCTCGACCAAGCGCAGAGCATCCTGGACGTGGCAGTCCCCCTGGGACTTTTCTGGGACTTCCGGCCCCATCAAGCGGCACGAGCGTGAAATAGCCGAAAGGTCATTCGCGCAGGTCAGCATCTACAGGCCACTCATCGCGGCAGGTCACCGCGTTCGCTGGTCTCTTCCGGGACATCTGACGAGCAGGAAGTAGCAGCTCCGCCCTGAGCGTCACCCGCCCTCGACGCACCATCGACACTCGCCGTCCAGACGGGGTCTGACCTGCCCAGCAGACTGCCTGACACCCCATCAGAACGAGCGTCAAATGAGCGTCACGAGCGTCATTTCAGCGTCAAGATATCGCCCGTAACGCCCACACCACACATGATGCGAACGCGCAAAACCGCAGGTCAGGAACCCTTTACGGCAGGTTCAAGGATCGCAACACACTCCACGTGGTGCGTCATCGGAAACAGATCGAACGCCCGCAGCGTCCGCACCCGGTACCCCCCGTCCCGGAAGTACCCCAGGTCCCGCGCCAGTGCGGCCGGATCGCAGGCCACGTAGGCGATCCGGCGGGCTCCCAGCGAGGCGAGGTGTTCCACCGTCTTCTTGCCCGCGCCCGCCCGGGGCGGGTCGAGGACGATCAGGTCGACCTCCGTGATCCCGGTGCGCGGGAGCACGGTCTCGACCTTGCCCTGTTCGATCCGCACCCGCTCGAAGTCGGCCAGGTTGTGCCGCGCGTCCTCCACGGCACGCTTGCCGGACTCGATGCCGAGGACCGCGCCCTTCTCGCCGAGGCGGTCGGCGAGGGCACCCGCGAAGAGGCCGACGCCGCAGTACAGGTCCAGCGCCATCTCGCCCTTGCGCGGCAGCAGGCCCTGCATCACGGCCTTGACCAGGGTGTCCGCCGCCATCGGGTGGACCTGCCAGAAGCCGCCGCTGCCCACCCGGTGGGTCCGGCCGTCCGCGCGTTCGCGGACGAACGCGCGACCGTGGACGCGGTGGATACCGCCGTCCTTCTCCTCGACGCGCATCACGGAGACGGGCTTGTCCAGTTCGACGAGGGGGAGGCGGGCGCCGGGCCGGGGCTCCAGGATCACCATGCGGTCCTGGGAGCCCGTGGCCGCGATCGCCTCGACGGACGCCATCCCGGACCAGTCGCGTTCCTCGATGCCCAGCTCGCTCACGCCCGGGGCCGCGATCATGCAGTGCTCGATCGGCTCGACCTCGTGCGAGCGGTGCCGGCGCAGACCGGCGCGGCCGGTGGAGGCGTCCACCGCGTACTGCACCCGCGTCCGCCACTGCGGCACCTCGCCCGCCGGCAGCTTGTCGCCCTCGGCCGGCATCACCGTGCCGTCCCAGCCGGCCTCCTCGGGCGACAGCCCCGCGAGCCGCCGCAGCTGCTCGGCGACGACCTCGCCCTTCAGCCGCCGCTGGGCCCCCGGCTTGGCGTGCTGCCAGTCGCAGCCGCCGCAGCGCCCGGGACCGGCGTAGGGACAGGGCGCCTCGACACGGTCCTTGGCGGCCGAGAGCACCGAGACGGCGTCCGCGCGCAGGAAGCGCGCCCCCTCCTCGCCCTCCGTCACCCGCGCCACGACCCGCTCACCGGGCAGCGCGTGGCGTACGAACAGGACCTGGCCCTCTTCCGTGCGGGCGATGCAGTGCCCGCCGTGCGCGACGGGGCCGACCTCGACCTCGTACTCCTCCCCGACCAGCGACTTCTTCGGTTCTGCCTGCATGGCGGGGTGACTCCAGTGGTGAGAAAAGAACGGCGGCCGGACAACAGCCCACCAGTCTACGTGGGTGCCGTCCGGCCGATGACCGGCGAGCGTCAGCCCCGGCCGCCCCCCGGCGCGCCGGAGGACTCCTTCGGGCGCTCGCCCTGCGCCGGCCCGCGCCGCACCGAACCCGGCGCGTTCCACTCCTGCCGCTTGCGCGCCCGCAGCTTCGCCCGTTCCGAGGACTGCAGCTGGTAGGGCACGGAGGTGACCATGATGCCCGGGGTGAACAGCAGCCGGCCCTTGAGCCGCAGCGCGCTCTGGTTGTGCAGCAGATGCTCGTACCAGTGGCCGACCACGTACTCGGGGATGATCACGGAGACCGCGTCCCGCGGCGACTCCTTGCGCATGTTCCTGACGTACTCGATGATCGGCCGCGTGATCTCGCGGTACGGCGAGTCCAGCACCTTCAGCGGTACGTCGATGCCGCGCCGCTCCCACTCCGCCTGCAGCGCCTTGGTCTCCGCCGGGTCGACGTTGACGGTGAGCGCCTCCAGCGAGTCCGAGCGCATCAGCTTGGCGTAGGCGAGGGCGCGCAGGGTGGGCCGGTGGATCTTGGAGATCAGGACGACCGAGTGCACCCGGGACGGCCGTACGCTGTCGTCGCTCGGGCCCTCGGGGGCCGCGATCTCGGCCGCGACACCGTCGTAGTGCCGGCGGATCGCCGTCATCGTCGCGTAGAAGATCACCATGCCGAGCAGGGCGACCCAGGCGCCGTGGGTGAACTTGGTGACGAGGACGACGACCAGCACCAGGCCGGTGAAGAAGGCGCCGAAGGTGTTGATGGCCCGCGAGCGGATCATGTGGCTGCGCTTGGCGGGGTCCTTCTCGACCGCGAGGTGGCGGTTCCAGTGCCGGACCATGCCGGTCTGGCTGAGGGTGAAGGAGACGAACACACCGACGATGTACAGCTGGATCAGCCGCGTGGAGTCGGCGCCGTAGATCACGGTCAGCAGGGTCGCCGCGCCGGCCAGCAGCACGATGCCGTTGGAGAAGGCGAGGCGGTCGCCCCGGGTGTGCAGCTGCCGGGGCAGATAGCGGTCCTGGGCGAGGATGGAGCCGAGCACCGGGAAGCCGTTGTAGGCCGTGTTGGCGGCCAGGAACAGCACGAGCGCGGTGGCCGCGGCGAGGACCACGAAGAAGAAGCTGCCCTTGCCGAAGACCGCCTCGGCGACCTGGGTGATCACCGGGTTCTGGACGTAGTCCGCGCCGACGCCGACACCGTGCTTGAGCAGGTCGGTGGCCGGGTTCTCGGCCATCCGGACCTTGGTCGTCAGGGCGAGGACGATGATGCCGCAGAACATGGTGACGGCGAGCAGGCCCATCGCGGCCAGCGTGGTCGCCGCGTTCTTCGACTTGGGCTTGCGGAAGGCCGGCACACCGTTGGAGATCGCCTCGACACCGGTGAGCGCGGCACAGCCGGAGGAGAAGGCGCGCAGCATCAGGAAGACCAGCGCGAAACCGGCCAGTCCCTGGTGCTCGGCCTTGATCGTGTACTGGGCCGTCGGTGCCCGCATGGTGTCGTCCAGGACCAGACCGCGGAACGCGCCCCACGCGATCATGATGAAGACGCCGCCGACGAACACGTACGTCGGGATCGCGAAGAGCTTGCCGGACTCCTTGACGCCCCGCAGGTTCATCAGCGTGAGCAGCACGATCACGGCGACCGCGCACAGCACCTTGTGCTCGACCACGAACGGGACCGCCGAGCCCAGGTTCTCGATACCGGAGGCGATCGACACGGCCACGGTGAGGACGTAGTCGACGAGCAGGGCACTGGCCACGGTCAGGCCCGCCCTGGGGCCGAGGTTGGTGGTGGCCACCTCGTAGTCGCCGCCGCCGCTGGGGTACGCGTGCACGTTCTGCCGGTAGGAGGCGACCACGGTGAACATCAGCACGACGACCGCGAGCGCGATCCAGGGGCTGAAGTGGTACGCCGACACGCCCGCGATGGACAGGACCAGCAGCACCTCTCCGGGGGCGTACGCCACGGAGGACAGCGGGTCGGAGGCGAAGACGGGAAGGGCGATGCGCTTCGGCAGGAGCGTTTCGCCCAGCCGGTCACTGCGCAGTGCGCGCCCGATCAGGATCCGTTTGGGCACGTCGGTCAGTTTGGACACAACAGGTAATCGTAGGCGTTCGAACGGGTGCCCAACCACCCGCCACCCACGATCCGCCCCCCATCTGCTCTCCGAGTGAAATCGGGGCTGTCCACGGCTGCGGATTCCGCACCCCGCGGCGCCCCCATGTCTATATGACGAAACATCCCCCGTTCTTCCGTCCGTCATGGCCCAGTTGCCCGCCTCCCGGAGGTCCCATGCACGCCCACGCAGAGCTGATCGGCGCCGCGGCGACCCTCGTCGGGCTCGGAATCCTGACCCTGGTGAGCGTCCGCAGCATCGGCCGTCGCTGGGATCACGGGCGTCACGGCAACCGCGCACAGGGGTGCCGACGTCGTACCGCGCGTGTGTAGCTTGGGCGACGGTCTGAGACCCTGAGCTGAGCAGTAGACATCTGGACACCGGAAGGACGGTCGTGCACATCGTCATCATGGGCTGCGGAAGAGTGGGTTCCGCACTTGCCCAGACCCTGGAGCAACAGGGGCACACGGTCGCAGTGATCGACCAGGACCCCACCGCCTTCCGCCGCCTCGGTCCCGGGTTCGGCGGTCGCCGGGTCACCGGGATCGGCTTCGACCAGGACACCCTGCGCGAGGCGGGCATCGAGGAGGCCGGCGCCTTCGCCGCCGTCTCCAGCGGCGACAACTCCAACATCATCGCGGCGCGCGTCGCCCGCGAGATGTTCGGCATCGAGAACGTCGCGGCCCGTATCTACGACCCCCGCCGCGCGGAGGTCTACCAGCGCCTGGGCATCCCCACCGTGGCCACGGTCCGCTGGACGGCCGACCAGATGCTGCGCCGGCTGCTCCCCTCGGGTGCCGAGCCCCTGTGGCGCGACCCCAGCGGGGGTGTCCAGCTCGCCGAGGTGCACACCTCGCCCGCCTGGGTCGGCCACAAGGTCAGCAAGCTCCAGGAGGAGACGGGCGTCCGGGTGGCGTTCCTGACCCGGCTCGGTGAGGCGATCCTGCCCACCTCGCAGACGGTGCTGCAGGAGGGCGACCTGGTGCACGTGATGATGCGCACCGACGAGGTCGACAAGGTCGAGGCGTCCTTCGCCAAGGGTCCCGAAGAGGAGGGCGGTCACTGATGAGGGTCGCCATTGCCGGTGCCGGCGCGGTCGGCCGCTCGATCGCGGGCGAGCTGCTGGAGAACGGCCACGAGGTCCTGCTGGTCGACAAGGCGCCGACCGCCATCTCGGTCGAGCGGGTCCCGCAGGCGGAGTGGCTGCTGGCCGACGCCTGTGAGATCACGTCCCTGGACGAGGCGGCGCTCCAGCGCTGCAACGTCGTCATCGCCGCGACCGGCGACGACAAGGTCAACCTGGTCGTCTCCCTGCTCGCCAAGACGGAGTACGGCGTCCCGCGCGTGGTCGCCCGCGTCAACAACCCGAAGAACGAGTGGCTCTTCAACGAGTCCTGGGGCGTCGACGTCGCCGTCTCCACCCCGCGTCTGATGTCCGCGCTGGTCGAGGAGGCGGTGAGCGTCGGCGACCTGGTCCGTCTGCTCCGCTTCAGCCACGGCGACGCCAACCTGGTCGAGCTGACCCTCCCGGAGGAGTCGGCCCTGGCCGGCACCCAGGTCGGCGACGTGGAATGGCCCGAGGACACCTCCCTGGTCACCATCATCCGGGGCACCCGGGTCCTCACCCCGACCCGCGACGACTCCCTGGAGCCGGGCGACGAACTCCTGTTCGTGGCCGCACAGGCGCGCGAGGAACAGCTGGAGGACCTGCTGTCGGTCCGCAAGGAGGACGCGGCGGGCTGACTCTTCGGGGTGAGTCCGGTGCGCTCGGCGATTTCCAGGCGGCTGATTCCGTCCGCTCCGGCCGTGCGCAGCAGGTCGAGGACGAGTGCGGTGTTGTGGC
>NZ_JBEXCS010000094.1:0-38418 GCF_040605395.1 Streptomyces sp. NPDC005648
CGGCACACCGCCACCCCCGCCCCGCGCCCCGGAACTCCTCCGGGGCGCGGGGCGTTTCACGTCCGTCGGGTCGGCTGCCCGTGCCGCTCGGCCGTCAGCGCCGCGCCGTCACCGTGCCCTCCACCGCGAACAGTTGCTCCTCCACATGGTCCAGGGCGAGCCGCAGGGCGCCCGTCGGCACCGCCGCCTCGCCCAGCAGGGAGAGAGCCACCTTCGGCGGACGCAGACAGTAGCGGGCCAGCTCGCGGCGCAGCGGGTCCAGGACGCCGTCCAGGCCGGCCGCCCAGCCGCCGATGACCACGAGTTCCGGGTCGAGGGCGAGGACCAGGGCGGCGACGTCGTGGACCAGGCGCTGGATGAAGCGGTCGACGGCCGCGCGGGCCCGCTGGTCGCCCTCGCGGGCCTGCGCGAAGACCTCGGCGACGGCCTGCTCGTCGAGAGGGTGCAGCGGTTCGTCCGTGGTGGACAGCAGCGTCTCGGGTGTCACCTCGCGGCCCAGCAGATGCAGCGCGCCGATCTCGCCGGCCGCGCCACCGAATCCGCGGTGCAGCCGCCCGCCGATCAGCGAACCGGCCCCCGGGCTCAGTCCGGCCAGCACCATCACGACGTCGTCGGACTCGGTGGCCGCACCCTTCCAGTGCTCGGCGACCGCCGCCGCGTTCGCGTCGTTCTCCACCAGCACCGGGCACTTGAAGGAGCGGCTGAGCCGCTCGCCGAGGCGCAGCCCCGTCCACTCCGGGAGCGCCGCGCACAGCCGTACGGTGCCGTCGGCCTCGACGATCCCGGGCGAGGCGACCCCCACCGCCCGCAGCGAGTCGCGGGCGACACCGGCCCGGCGCAGCAGTTCGGCCACGGCCAGGCGCAGCCGCTCCAGCCGCTCTTCCGCCGGAGCCGACTCGGCCACGTCCTTGGCGACCGCGCCCAGCACCCGCCCGTCGAGGTCGGCGAGGAGTGCGGCGACGCGGTGCGAGCCGATGTCCAGCCCGAGCAGATGCCCGGCCTCGGCACGGAACCGGAAGCGCCGCGCGGGCCGCCCCTGACGTCGTACGACACTCTCGTCGGCGGCCTTCTCGATGACGTAGCCAGCCTCGATCAGCCCCTCGACGACGCCCTCGACGGTCGGCCGGGACAGCCCGGTCACCCGGGTGATCTCCGTCAGTGTCGCCGCGTCGGTGCCCCGCAGCGCGTGCAGCACCACCGCGGAGTTGATCCGTCGCAGCAGCGAGGGATCCCCGCCGGTCAGCCGCCCCAAACGTCCGTCCTCCCAGCTCGTGCGCGTGTTGGGCGGATCGTACTCGGCGCGGCGGACAGCGGCGAGTACCGGGCCCGAACGACCTCCGCACCGGTCTGTCCCCGGTGCCCGGTCAGCCCGGCGCCACGCACCCCGACTCATGGGCGGCGATCACGGTTGCGCGTCGTTCCCCAACGTCGTCACCACCAGGATCTGCCGCTCGGCATCCCATCCCATCCCACGGGGATCGTGCTGGTCGCGGGGGCGTGGAGGGTGCGGCGGGCGGGACGTGTGACGCCTCACCAATTGTCAGTGGCAGGCGCTTTACTGGACCACATGGACATCGCGCAGCACATCGCTCTCCTCGACGAGCTGTGCCTCCGGCCCTTTCCGGCGGAGCACGGTCATCACCTCGCGGTGTTAGAGAGCAGTCACGGCCTTCGCGGCGGTGACTGCGCGGAGCGGGCGGTGACGGCGGAGCAGTACCGGAAGGTGCGGGACGCCATCTTCGAGCGGGTGGCACCGCGCTGGGGCGAGACGGACCCCTGGAACCTGCAGACGGTCCTGCTGCGCACGGAGCGGGAGGAGATACCCGAACCCTGGGCCTCCCTCAGCGCCCGTGCCGACACGGCCCACCTCTGGGAGATCGTCGGCACCGGCCGCTGGGTCGCCGTGGCCGTCGCCGACCGGGACCGCACGGACGAGGTCCAACTCGTCGCCGTCGTCACCGAGACGGACCCGCCCTGACAGCTAGGCCCCCTCCGCCGCCACCCGCAACCGCGCGAACTCCTCCGCCATCGTCTGTGCCGTCCAATGTGCGTTCAGCCCGCTCGGGTTCGGCAGCACCCACACCCGCGTCCGGCCGATCACCCGTTCCTGTGGTCCCACCTGGGCCTTGCGGTCGTCGAAGGCCGCCCGATAGGCGGTGACGCCGACCACGGCCAGCCACCGGGGCTCCAGTCGCGCCACCTTCAGCGCCAACTGCCGTCCGCCCTCCCGGTACTCCTCCGCGCTCAGCTCGTCGGCCCGTGCCGTCGCCCGCGCCACCACGTTGGTGATGCCGAGCCCGTACGACGGCAACGCGCCCTGTTCCGAGGGCTTCATGAGGCGCGGTGTGAAGCCGGACAGATGCAGCACCGGCCAGAAGCGGTTGCCGGGGCGGGCGAAGTGATGGCCCGTCGCGGCCGTCATCAGGCCGGGATTGATGCCGCAGAACAGAACGGAGAGGCCGTCCGCGACCACGTCCGGGACGAGACGGTCGCGGGCGGCCTCCAGCTCCGCCTGGCTGAAGCGGGTCAGAGGATCGCCCCCGGGGTGTAACCCGCGGCCTCGGGGTGCCGCTTGACGATCTCCTCGACACGGGCGACGACCGCGGCGACCTGGTCGGCCGCGGCACCGGTGAAGGAGAGCTTGTCGGCCATCAGCGCGTCCAGCTCGGCCCGGTCGAGCGGGATGCGCTCGTCGGCGGCCAGCTTGTCCAGGAGCTCGTTGCGCTCGGCGCCCTGCTCGCGCATCGCCAGCGCGGAGGCGACGGCGTTCTCCTTGATGGCCTCGTGCGCGACCTCACGGCCGACGCCGGCGCGCACCGCGCCCATCAGCACCTTGGTGGTGGCCAGGAAGGGCAGGTAACGGTCGAGTTCTCGGGCCACGACGGCCGGGAACGCGCCGAACTCGTCCAGCACCGTCAGAAACGTCTCCAGCAGCCCGTCCAGCGCGAAGAACGCGTCCGGCAGCGCGACCCGGCGCACCACCGAGCAGGACACATCGCCCTCGTTCCACTGGTCGCCCGCCAGCTCGCCGGTCATCGACGCGTAGCCGCGGAGGACGACCATCAGGCCGTTGACGCGCTCGCAGGACCGCGTGTTCATCTTGTGCGGCATCGCGGAGGAGCCGACCTGCCCCGGCTTGAAGCCCTCGGTCACCAGCTCGTGCCCGGCCATCAGACGGATCGTCTTGGCCACGGAGGAGGGGGCGGCGGCCAGCTGGACGAGGGCGGTGACGACGTCGTAGTCCAGCGAGCGCGGGTACACCTGGCCGACCGAGGTGAAGGCCTGCGAGAAGCCGAGGTGCCGGGCGATCCGGGTCTCCAGTTCGGCGAGCTTCGCCGCGTCGCCGCCCAGCAGGTCCAGCATGTCCTGGGCCGTGCCCACCGGGCCCTTGATGCCGCGCAGCGGGTAACGGCCGAGGAGCTCCTCGACCCGGCCGTAGGCCACGAGCAGCTCGTCGGCCGCGGTCGCGAAACGCTTGCCCAGGGTCGTGGCCTGCGCGGCGACGTTGTGCGAGCGGCCGGCCATGACCAGTTCGCCGTACTCGCCGGCGAGCTTGCCGAGGCGGGCCAGGACCGCCACCGCGCGGTCGCGCACCAGCTCCAGGGAGAGCCGGATCTGCAGCTGCTCCACGTTCTCGGTGAGGTCGCGGGAGGTCATGCCCTTGTGCACGTGCTCATGCCCGGCGAGGTCGTTGAACTCCTCGATCCGCGCCTTGACGTCGTGCCGGGTCACCTTCTCGCGCTCGGCGATGGAGGCCAGGTCGACGGTGTCCAGGACACGCTCGTAGTCGGCGATCGCGGCGTCCGGGACCTCGATGCCGAGGTCCGTCTGGGCCCGCAGCACGGCGAGCCAGAGCCGGCGCTCCAGCTTCACCTTCTGCTCGGGGGACCAGAGCGTGGCGAGCTCGGCGGAGGCGTAGCGTCCGGCGAGGACGTTCGGGATGCGGGGCTTGGCGGGCGCAGAAGTCACGTAGACGGATTCTACTGGCGATTCGTGCAGGCCAGCGCCATGGGTGTATTCGGCGGAATCTACGAGAGCTGCGTCACTCCGGCCGCCCGGGGCCTCAGGACCTCAGGACCTCCGGCCCCCCGGCCCCCGCTCCTCACGCCTCCTGCGCCGCCGGCCCCTCGAAGGGCAGCAGTTCCGCCCTCTTCGGGGGCAGCCCGTCGCCCGATGAGCGGCCGGTCAGGCGGCGGCCGATCCAGGGGAGCAGGTGTTGGCGGGCGAAGCGGGCGTCGGCGACGCGGCGCGCCACGAAGCCGGGCGGCAGTGTGGCCGGCATCGGCGTACGCCACTCCGTGTCCTCGGGGTCGTAGCCGAGCGTCTGCCAGACCGCCTCCGCGACCCTGCGGTGGCCCTCGGCCGTCAGGTGCAGCCGGTCCACGTCCCACATGCGCGGGTCGGAGAGGGACGGGGCGCCGTACAGGTCGACTACCAGGGCGCCGTGCCGGGCGGCGAGGTCGTCGACCGTGGCGAACAGCTCCTCCATACGCGGGCGGAACCGCTCCAGGACCGGGCCCTGGCGACCGGGGCTGCGCATCAGCACCAGCTGTTTGCAGGACGGGGCCAGGCGCTCCACCGCCTCGGTCAGCAGGCCGCGGACCCTGCCCATGTCGCACTTGGGGCGCAGGGTGTCGTTCAGGCCGCCCACGAGGGTGATGACGTCGGGTTCCATGGCCGCGGCGACCGTCACCTGCTCGTCGACCATCTGCCCGATCAGCTTGCCGCGCACCGCGAGGTTTGCGTACCGGAAGCCGGGGGTGACGGCGGCCATCCGGCCGGCGAGGAGGTCGGCCCAACCGCGGTAGGAACCGTCGGGCAGCAGGTCCGACATGCCCTCGGTGAAGGAGTCGCCGACCGCGACCAGGCTGGTGTGAGTGGGATTCGTCTGCATGGCGACGGAAATCGTAACCCGGCTCCATACCCGTCGGTCGGTCGGCCTCCCCACGCTCGCGAGGCTCTCGGACGGCCGTCACGCGCGTTGCCCGAACAGCTCCCTCAGGACGTCCTCCATCGTCACCAGTCCCTCCAGCCGGCCGTCGTCGCCGAGCACGGCGGCGAGGTGGGTGCGGCTGCCGCGCAGCGCGGTGAGGACGTCGTCCAGCGGGGTGTTCGCCCGCACGCGCGCGATGGGGCGCATGTCGCGCACCCGGAACGGCTCGTCCCTCGGCGAGGCGTCCAGGGCGTCCTTCACATGGAGATAGCCTACGATCCGGCGGTTCTCCTCCACGACGGGGAAGCGGGAGAAGCCGGACTCGGCCGACAGGCCCTCCAGCTCCTCCGGCGTGACGCCCACGCGCGCGTAGACGACGCGTTCCAGCGGCAGGACGACATCGCGCACCGGCCGACGGCCCAGCTCCAGCGCGTCCCGCAGCCGCTCCTGCGCCCGGTCGTCGAGGAACCCGGCCTCGCCCGAGTCCCGTACGATCCGGGCCAGCTCGGCGTCCGAGAAGGTGGCCGTCACCTCGTCCTTGGTCTCCACGCGCAGCAGCTTCAGCAGGGTGTTGGCGAAGGCGTTGATCGTGAAGATCACCGGCCGGAGCGCCCGGGCGAGGGTGACCAGCGGCGGGCCGAGCAACAGGGCGGTGCGGACCGGCTCGGCCAGCGCGATGTTCTTCGGCACCATCTCGCCGAGCAGCATGTGCAGATACGTCGCCAGGGTCAGCGCGATCACGAAGGACACGGCGTGACCCGCGCTCTCGGGCACGCCCACGGCGTGGAAGACCGGCTCCAGCAGGTGCGCGATCGCCGGCTCGGCGACCACACCGAGGACCAGCGTGCACAGGGTGATGCCGAGCTGCGCGGCCGCCAGCAGTGCGGACACGTGCTCCAGACCCCACAGCACGCTCTTGGCCCGCCGGTCGCCCTCCGCGCCTCCCTCGACGTACTGCTCGACCTGCGATCGCCGTACGGAGATCAGCGCGAACTCGGCGCCGACGAAGAAGGCGTTGACCACAAGGGTCGCGAAACCGATCAACAGCTGTACGGCGGTCACTTCGCCCCCTCCTCGTCCGTCGTCCCGTCCGCCGTCTCGTCCGCGAACGGCGCGTGCATCAGCACCCGCGCGGCCCGGCGCCCCGAGGCGTCCACCACGTCCAGCCGCCATCCGGCGACGTCCACGGTGTCTCCCTCGGCCGGAATCCGGCCGAGCTCGGTCGCGACCAGACCGGCCAGCGTCTCGTACGGCCCCTCGGGCGCCCTGAGGCCCACGCGCGCGAGCTGGTCGACACGGGCGGAGCCGTCGGCGGAGTACAGGGTGCGGCCCTCGTCGTCGCTGCCCGCCGCGGCCAGGTCGGGCGTCTCGTGCGGGTCGTGCTCGTCCCGCACCTCGCCGACGACCTCCTCCACGATGTCCTCCAGGGTGGCCACGCCCGCGGTGCCGCCGTACTCGTCGATGACGACGGCCATGGTGCGCTTGCCGGACAGCCGGTCCAGCAGCCGGTCGACGGTGAGGGTCTCGGGGACCAGGAGCGGCTCGCGCATCATCTCGGAGACGGACACGCGCGCGCGGCGCTCGGCGGGTATCGCCAGGACGTCCTTGACGTGCGCGGTGCCCACCACCGAGTCGAGGCTGCCGCGGTAGACGGGGAAGCGGGACAGCCCGGTCGCGCGCGTGGCGTTGGCCACGTCCTCGCAGGTCGCCTGGGCGTCGAGGGCGATGACCTGGACGCGCGGGGTCATCACATTCTCCGCCGTCAGATCGGCCAGGTTCAGGGTCCGTACGAACAGCTCGGCGGTGTCCGCCTCCAGCGCGCCCTCCTTGGCCGAGTGCCGGGCGAGCGCGGCGAGTTCCTTGGGGCTGCGCGCGGAGGCCAGCTCCTCGGCGGGCTCCAGGCCCATGCGGCGGACCGCGTGGTTCGCGGTGTTGTTGAGATGGGTGATGAAGGGGCGGAAGGCCGCGCTGAACCAGCGCTGGGCGTTGCCCACCCGCTTGGCCATGGTCAGCGGTGCGGAGATCGCCCAGTTCTTGGGCACCAGCTCGCCGACGACCATCAGGAACACGGTCGACAGCGCCGTACCGAGCACCAGGGCGAGTGAGGACGCCGTCGACCGGGACAGGCCGAGCGCCTCCAGGGGGCCCGCGATCAACTTGGCGATCGACGGCTCGGCGAGCATGCCGACCACCAGGTTGGTGACGGTGATGCCGAGCTGGGCGCCGGAGAGCTGGAACGTCAGGTTCCGCACGGCTTTCAGGGCGCCGACGGCACCCCGCTCACCGCGCTCCGCGGCCCGCTCCAGCTCGCCCCGCTCCACGGTGGTCAGGGAGAACTCGGCCGCGACGAAGGCACCACAGGCGAGCGAGAGCAGGATCGCCACCAGCAGGAGGAGCACTTCGGTCATCGGGTCACCTCCGTCCCATCGTCGGACAGGGCGGGGAGGAACGCGCGATGTCGGTTACGGCTTGTACCACTGGGGGGCTCGCCCATGGGCGGACGCTCACACCTTTCATGCGGGACCGGGTGGTCCGCCATTGGAGGACCGATGATCCCCCAATGGTAAAGGATGAGCAAAAGACCTCACTGGGTGAGCGGCTTCACCCAGCGTTGCCAGTGCTCCTCGGGTGTGTACCCCGCGGCGCGCCACGCGTGCTGCCCAGTCTCGTTGCGCACCAGCACCATCGCGTCCCCGCGCCGGCCGCCCAGCCGTACGAAGCGTTCCTCGGCCGCCGCCACCAGCGCCGAGCCGATGCCCTGACGGCGCCGCCCGGGGTGGACCGCGAGCCGGTACAGATGGCAGCGCCAGCCGTCGAAGCCCGCGATCACGGTGCCGACGAGCTCGCCGTCCCGCTCGGCGAGGATCAGTGCCTCGGGGTCCCGGGCGACGAGCCGCTCCACGCCGGCACGGTCGTCGCTGATGCTGGTGCCCTCCGCGGCCGTCTTCCAGAAGGCCAGAACGGTGTCCAGGTCGGCGGGGGTGGCGGCGCGCAGTCGTAGATCAGTCATACGGCGATCCCATCAGCCGCGGTCGTCCCCGGCCCGGAATTCCGGTATCCGGACGGTCACCGGCCCCGCAGCCGGGCGACCACCGGCGCGAAGGCCTCCATGTACGGCTCCAGGATCGTCAGGTAGGAGAAGCCATAGCGCTCGCGATGGGCCAGCACCTTCGCCGCGAGCGCGTCCAGGGTGCCGACGAGGACGCTGGGCAGCCCGAGCACGGCTTCCGCCCTCAGCTCCGGCCGGCGTGCCAGCAGCGGCCGTAGCGCGGCCTCCGGGTCGTCGGTGACGACCGCCAGTTGGATGAGCAGGTTCAGTTCGGCCGGTTCCGCGCGGCCCTCGGCCAGCTGCCGGTACCGGGCGACACGTTCGTCCAGTTCCTCGGCGCCGGTCGGATCGAGTGTGCCGGTGGTGCTTCCCGGTGCCAGGGACGCCCCCGCGAAGGCGGCGATGTCCGCGTGCTCTGCGGTGAGCCGCAGCATCCGGTCGCCGTTGCCGCCGACCAGCAGGGGCAACCGGGCCGACGGCTGCCGCTCGTCGGTCGCGAGAAGGCGCTCCAGCTCCTCGATCAGGTGCCGGAGACGGTCCACCCGCTCGCGGGGTGAGCCGAAGGGCAGCCCGGCGGTGTCGTGTTCCGCCTGTACATACCCGGTGCCCAGCCCGAGTTCGAGGCGCCCGCCGGTCAGCGCGTCCGTCGTCGCCACCTCGCGGGCGAGCAACGCCGGGTTCCAGAAACCCGCGTTGAGCACGAAGGTGCCCAGCCTCGGCCGTTCGGTCGCCCCGGCCGCCGCGACCAGCGCCGGGAAGGGAGCCGGCATGCCGAGGTGGTCCGGGACCAGGATCACGTCGTAGCCGAGCTCCTCGGCCCGCAGGCACTTGGCGCGCCACTCCCGCGCGGGCGCAGCGGTCAGCAGACTGACTCCGAAACGGAAGGGACGCGGCATGAACTCTCCTCACCCTTGATCGACTCGAGCGTGCGCCGCCGTCCCCTCACTCGTGCGCGATGGCCGCCAGCACGTTCATACGGGATGCACGCAACGCCGGCAGCAGCGCCGCGACCACGCCCACGACCGCCGAGCCGACCACCACCGCGACGATCGTGCCCCACGGGACCGCCAGCGCCTTCATGCCCTGCAGGGCCAGGACCTGCTGGACGCACACACCCCAGACCAGGCCCAGGGCGAGTCCGAGCACCGCGCCGAACACCGCGATCACCACCGACTCCAGCCGGATCATCCGGCGCAGCTGACGCCGGGCGAGCCCGATGGCGCGCAGCAGTCCGATCTCACGGGTGCGCTCGACGACCGACAGCGCGAGGGTGTTGACCACGCCGAGCACCGCGATGATGATCGCGAGGCCGAGGAGGGCGTAGACCAGGTAGAGCAGGACGGCGATCTGGTCGTGGACCAGCTTCTTGTAGTCGGCCTCGTCACGGACCTGCACCTGCGGGTAGGGGGCGAGGGTCTTCTTGAGGTTCGCGCGGAGCCGGTCGACGCTCGTGCCGGAACTCGCGTTGACGTACAGGGCGGAGTCCTGGCCGCCGGGGATGTACTTCTCGACCGTCGCGATGCCGAAGAATAGCCCGCCCTGCATGCCGAAACCGCCGGAGCCCCCCTGGTCGGTGAGGGCGGCGACCTTCAGGCCGGTCCTCTGGCCGCCGGGGAACTCGACCGGGATCGTGTCGCCGACCCGCACATGGTGGTCCTTGGCGAAGGTGACGTCCATGCCGAGGCTGCCGGGGGCGAGGGCCGCCGCCGAGTTCCCGGAGGAGTACGTCACATGCGCGATGTCGTCGACCTTGTCGTCGTAACCCGCCGCGGTCGTCTTGATCCGCTTGCCGTCCGGCAGGGTCACGGCCACCGGTGCGTACCGCTGGCGTACGACGAGACCGACGCCGTCGGTGCCGCGCACCTTGTCGGTGACCTCCTGGGAGAACGGCACGAAGTTGGTGTTCTGGATCACGAAGTCGGCGCCCAGCGTCTTGTCGATCTGCTGGTCGAAGGACTTCGACATGGAGGCGCTGGCCACGGACATTCCGCCGACCAGGGCGAGGCCGACCATGAGGGCGGCGGCCGTGGCGCCCGTACGGCGGGGGTTGCGCAGGGCGTTGCGCTGGCTCATGCGGCCGACCGAGCCGAAGAGGGCCGGGAAGGCCGCGCCGAGGACCCGGATCACGGGGCGGACCAGAAGCGGGCCCGCGATGACCGTCGCGACCAGGGTGAGGACCACCCCGAGGCCGAGCAGGGAGGCCGAGGAGGCCGTCTTGGTCGCCGTGGCGCAGCCGACCAGCGCCGCCGCACCGAGCACGCCGACTACCGAGCCCACGATCGCGCGCGTCCTCAGCGGCCGCCCCACGTCCGCGATCTCGGCCGCCGCGAGCGCGGCCATCGGTGAGACGGTCGCCGCGCGCCGGGCCGGCAGATAGGCGGCGACGAAGGTGACGCCGACGCCGACGACGTAGGCCGCGACGGGAGTTCCCCAGTTGACCACCATCTCGGCGGTCTTGAGGTTCATCCCGAACGTGCCCATGAGCCTGATCAGCCCGGCGGCGAGGCCGATGCCGACGGCCAGACCGAGGGTCGAGCCGACCACACCGAGCAGGACCGCCTCGGTGAGCACGGAGCGCCGTACCTGCCGGCGGTCGGCGCCCAGGGCCCTGAGCAGGCCCAACTCCCTTGTGCGCTGGGCGATCAGCATGGAGAAGGTGTTGACGATGAGGAATATCCCGACCAGGACGGCGATCCCGGCGAAGCCCAGCATCACGTACTTGATGACGTCGAGGAAGCCACCGAGGTCGGAGGCGGCCGACTTGGCCTGCTCGTCGGCGGTCTTGACGTCGTAGGTGCCGGTGCCGATCGCGGCCACGACCCGGCTCTTCAGCTGGGCGTCGCTGACGCCCTTCGCCGCGTCGACCGAGATGGACGTCGCCTTGTCGGCCGAGCCCAGCAGCTGGGCCGCCGCGGTCTTCGGGTCGAGGAAGACCAGGGCCGCGCCGGGGTTGGTGGTGGTGAAGGTGGCGATGCCGACGATCCGGACCTTGAAGGTGCCGGGCTGGGCGAGCACGGTCAGCGTGTCGCCGATCCTGACGTGCTTCTTGTCGGCGGTGTCGGCGTCCAGCAACGCCTGGTCACCGCTCTGCGGTGCGTGACCCGAGGTCAGCCTGACGGGGCTGCGGTCGGTGAGGTACCAGTCGGTGGCGATGGTGGGCGCGCCGGTGGTGGGGCCGACCGACTTGTTCCCGCTGTCGACGACGGTGATGTTCTGGACGCTGACGTCCGCGTGGGTCGACCCGACCCCGTCGACCTTTGCCACCCGCTCCGCCAGCGAGGCCGGCACGGTGTCGACCGCTCCCGTCGGGACCTGGGACTTGAGGTCCTGCTTCGGCTCCACGGTCACATCGGCGGAGGTGGAGTGGAAGAGACGGTCGAAGGTGCGGGTGACGGTGTCGGAGAAGATCAGGCTGCCCGCGACGAACGCCACCGACAGGACGATCGCCAGGGCGGAGAGCAGCAGCCGCCCCTTGTGGGCGAGAAAGCTGCGCAGGGTCGCCTTCAGCACCGGCTCACGCCTCCCCGTCCGCCTCGAACTGGCTGCGGATCACGTCGAAGCGCTTCATGCGTTCCAGCACCGCCTCCGCCGTCGGCCGCTCCATCTCGTCCACGATCCGCCCGTCCGCGAGGAACAGCACCAGGTCGGAGTGGGCGGCGGCCCCCGGGTCATGGGTGACCATGACGACGGTCTGCTCCAGCTCGTCGACGGCCTGGCGCAGGAACGCGAGCACTTCGAGACCGGCCCGTGAGTCCAGGTTGCCGGTCGGCTCGTCCGCGAAGATCAGTTCGGGCCGGGAGGCCAGCGCCCGCGCGCAGGCGACGCGCTGCTGCTGGCCGCCGGAGAGCTGGGACGGACGGTGCTTGAGCCGGTCCCGCAGTCCGAGCGTGTCGATGACCTGGTCCAGCCACTTCTCGTCGGGCTTCTTGCCCGCGATGTCCATGGGCAGGGTGATGTTCTCCGCCGCGTTCAGGGTGGGGATCAGATTGAAGGACTGGAACATGAAACCGATCCGGTCGCGCCTGAGGCGGGTGAGCTCGCGGTCCTTCAGCCCCGTGATCTCGGTGTCGCCGAGCCATACCTGACCGGCCGAGACGGTGTCGAGTCCGGCCAGGCAGTGCATGAGCGTGGACTTGCCCGAGCCCGACGGCCCCATGACCGCGGTGAAGCGGCCGCGCGCGATGTCCACGTCCACCGAGTCGAGGGCGAGCACGGTCGTCTCTCCCGAGCCGTACGCCTTGGTCAGACCGCGGGCGCGGGCCGCGCCCCGCGCTGCAGATGTGGACAACGCTGCCTCCTTGCCGGGTCGGCCACTGTGGGTGCCAAGCTAGTGTGAGTGAGCGCACACCCGAAATCCTCCGTGGGGCCGAGGTGGTCTCCGCCGCAGGTCGTGCCCCTGATATCGGTGTAAGGGGCATGCTCCACCCGGGGGAGGAGTTTCCCCCGACGGAGACACTCTTGCCGTGCTAGCGCTTCGGCGCTAGCTTCGAAGTATGGCGAAGACCCAGCTGAACGTGAGAGTGGACGAGGGCACGGCCCGTGCCGCCCGGGAGCGTGCCCTGGCCCGGGGCATGAGCGTCAACCGGTACATAGAGGAACTCGTGAAACAGGACACCGGAGAGGTCGGCCAGACCTTCGTCGAGGCCGCCGCCGACTTCATGAAGCAGTACGAGTCCGTGTTCGCGGACGAGTTCGGCACGGAGAGCGAGAACCCGCGCGAAGGTCGCCGCTGATCCCTTGAACAACCTCAGCATCGATCTCGCCTGGCTGCTCATGCTCGCCGAACAGAGGACCCCCGGTGACCCCCAGGTCATCGACTGGGGCGCCCTCGTCGCCGCCGTCGCACGGCACGAGGCCGAGATATTCGACGTCCCCGTCTACGACAACCCGCACGCACGCGCCGCGTCCCTGCTCCAACTCCTCATCCACATCCCGGCGCTGGAGCGCTCCAACGCCCTCTTCGCCTCAGCCGTCGCCTACGCCTACCTCGTCGCCAGCGGCCTGCGGGTCACCACCTCACCGGCCCAGGTCCGTGACCTGGCCCGCATGGTCAAGAAGGGCAACGCCACGGTGTACGACATCGCGGTGGAGCTGCGCGGCTGGACGGTGTGACTCAGGCGTCCGCCTCGCTGAGGCGCGCCCGCCACGCCGTGCCCAGCACGCAGTACGAGGTGGGCAGCCTCGGCCCCCTCTCCGGCATCATCAGCCGCCGATACGGGCCGAGTTCGAAACCGGCGGCGCGCAGGGCGGCGACCGGCTCACGGGCCAGATGGCAGCCGCCGCTCAGCGCCGGCCACAGGGTGCGGTCCAGGGCGCGCTGGGTGAAGGCCATCGCCGGTCCGCCGCCCCGGCCGTGCTCGAAGAACCGCACGACACCACCGGGCCGCAGTACCCGCCGCACCTCCGAGAGCGCCCGTGGCACATCGCGCACGCTGCACAGCACCAGCGAGAGCACCGCGGCGTCGAAGGCCTCGCTCTTGACGGGGAGCGCCTCGGCCGCGCCCGGCACCACGTCCACCGGGACCTCGGCGCGCAGGGCGTAGTCGACGGCCCGCTTCCGCAGCAGACGCTCCGGTTCGATCGCGACCACCTCCGAGACGGCGCTCGGGTAGTGCGCGAAGTTCAGTCCGTTGCCCGCGCCGATCTCGATCACCCGTCCGGAGAGCCCGGCCAGCAGTCGGTCGCGGATCGCGCCCATGCCCATCCGGGTCTCGGCGGAGACGCTGGCACGGGCGTAGTAGCGGGCGAACAGCGGGTGGTGCACGGGATCCCGGGCCACCGGGACCGAGCCGGGGGACCGTAGCGGCATGGGGACCTCCCTCGCAGGACGGGCCTTACGGTGATTCTCCCCCGTAAGGCCCCCGCGCACCCCCGCGGCCGGTCAGGCGATGAAGTTCCGCACCTGTTGGTAGACGCCGTGGTCGTTGTTCATGTCGGTGTGCGAGATGCAGCCGACGTCGACGTTGGTCGCGCCGCTCAGCAGGGCCGAGCTGTTGGGTACGACGGCGGCGTCGCAGTCGGACCAGTAGCTCGCGTACGACACGCTGCCGGGTGTCTCGTCACCGGAGTTGAGGGCGGTCAGATACGAACTGCCGGTCTGCATCTCCTTGCAGGAGGTGTACAGCCACGCGCACCAGGAGGCCACGGACGTCCCGTGGTTGACCCCGGCGACCGAGACGAAGTCGTCGACGTACGCCGTCCCGCCGAGGTTCTTGAGGTAGTAGCGGGAGGAGAGCGCGCCCATGGAGTGCACGACCAGGTCCACCTTCGAGGCACCCGTCTTCGAGAGCACGCTCTTGATCTCGGTGGCCAGTTGCGAGGCCGTGGTGGCGTTCGACTGCGACCAGTCGTACGACCACGCGTACAGCTCGGACGACGCGTAGCCGTCCGCCTCGAAGTCGGAGATCCAGTCGTCCCAGCCGCTCGCGTCACCGCTGAGGCCGTGGACAAAGACGACGGGGTTGTGGGTCGCCGCGTGCGCGGGCACGGCGGCGAAGGAGAGGGACAGAAGGAGCGATGCGGCCACGGCCGACAGTGCCGTGGCGATACGACGCCTGATGCGCTGCATGATGCCTCCTGACACGGGTGGGTTCGCCAGGAGTGTCAACTCGGGTCTACGCGCGCCGCATCGGCGAAATCGCCGGTCTTTACGGTTCAATTAACTCGCCAGTAACATCAGTTGTGTGGTGACTCCGGTGAACCCGCAACCGCTTGACCGCACTTCGCCACCGAGACGCACGGCGTCCGAACTCCCCGACGGCGTCCGCGTACGGGTCCTGCACGCCGTCTACGGCGATCCGCGCGCCGCCGCCGAGCTGACGGCGCGGCTCACCGACCGTGAGTCGGCCGGCCTCGACCCGCTGCCGACCGGACCCGCCGAACTGGCCCCGGAGTTGCTGCGCGCCCACCGCGCCGAGATCCGCGCCCTGCCCGACGGCACCCGCCTGCTGCTGCTCCTCGCCGCCGCCGACCAGTACCCGGTCGCCACCCACGCCTTCCTGCGCGCGGTCGCCGCCGCCCGCCTCGACACCCGCCCCCTGGAGGCCGCCGAGACCGCCGGCATCGCGCACGCCGGGGCGGGCGGGGTCGTCTTCCGCGACGCCTGGACGAGGATCGCCGCGTACGAGGCCGGGTCGCCCTCGGACCGGCGCGAGGTCCACCGCCTGCTCGCCCGTGTCCTGAACGGCGACGGCGAGACACCGCGCCGCTCCTGGCACCGGGCGGCGGGCGCCCTCGGCCCCAGCGGGCGGCTCGTGGCGGAGCTGGGCGCGGCCGCCGGTGAGGCCCGGTCGACGGGCCGGCTCACCCTCGCCAGGGCCCTGCTGGAACGCGCCGCGGCCCTCAGCCCCGACCCTGCCACCCAGTCCCGCCTCCTCACCCGGGCCGCCACCGACGCCTGGCAGGCCGGCGACGCCGACCGGGCCCGCCGGCTGGCCGCCAGGGGGTCGGCCGACGACGCGCTCACCGGCCTGTTCGCCTTACGCGCGGAGAACGCCACCGAGGCCTTCGACGCGCTGCTGGGAGCCGTGTCCGGGAGCGAGCGGGCGATACGGCGAAGAGCCGACGAGGTGCGGGGAAGGAACGGTTCCGCAGGGGCGCACTCGGAAGAACCGTACGAAGACACCGGCCCGACCGTTCTGCTCGCCCGTGCCACCGAAGCCGCCATCTACACCGGTGACCTGCGGCGATGCCGGGACGCCGCGCGCGTCGCCGAGGGGATGGGGGTCGTACCGCCCGGCACGCTGGGAGGGCTCGCGGCGGCCTTCGAGGGGCGGTACGAGCAGGCTCGGGATCAGCTGGAGGCCGCGGCCGGGCGGTGCGCGCCCGGGGACGAGCCGACCCTGCTGGTGCACGCGGGCATCGCCGCGCTCATGCTCGGCGACCACACCCGCGCCGCCACCGCCACCCATCGGGCGGCCGCCTCGGCCCGCGCGCGAGGGGTGACCGCGATCGCCGTACAGGCGCTGGAGTTTCGCGCCTACGCCGACTTCTGGACCGGGCGCCCGCACGCCGGGGCGGCCATCGCGACGGACGCCCTGCGACAGGCGTACGCCACCGGTCAGGACAACGGCGCCTGTCATCTGCGGGCCGCCCTCGCCATGTTCGCGGCGGTCACCGGTGACGGGGACACCTGCCGGGAACGCGCCGCGGCGGCACGGACGTACGCCCTCGGCCGGGGCCTCGGTCTGCCCGCCGCGCTGGCCCAGTGGGCGCTCGCCTTCCTCGATCTGACGGAGGGGCGTTTCGCCGGGGCCGCGGCCCGGCTGCGCGCCCTCGCCGGGTTCGGGCCGGGCCACGGCCATCGCGCCATCCGCCATCTGGCCACCCCGCACTACGTCGAGGCCGCCGTCCGCACCGGCGACACCCGGGTCGCCCGCGCCGCGCACGCCGACTACGACCGCTGGGCACGCGCCGTGGGCAGCCCCGACGACCTCGCCCTGAGCGCTCGTTGCCGCGCCCTGCTCGCACCCGGCGCCGAGGCGCCCGACCACTACCGCGAGGCACTCGCCCTGCACGCCCACGGCACCCGCGACTACGAACGCGCCCGCACGGAGCTGCTGTTCGGCTCCGCGCTGCGCCGACTGCGCCGTCGTACGGAAGCCCGCGACCGCCTCCACAGCGCGCTGGAGGCCTTCGAATGCTTCGGCGCCCCCCACTGCGCGGACCGGGCCCGGGCCGAACTCCGCGCCCTCGGAGTGCCCGCGACACCCAGCCGGCCCGACGACCCCACCGGCCGCCTCACGGCCCAGCAGCTGATCATCGCCCGGATGGCCGCCGACGGCGCCACCAACCGCGAGATCGCCGCCCGGCTGGCGCTGAGTCCGCGCACCATCGACCACCATCTGCGGGGCGTGTTCACCCGGTTGGACATCCGCTCACGGATCGAGCTGGTACGACTGCTCGGGGACGGTGGGGACACCTGACCCGTCCGCCGGCGGATCCCCCTCGGTGTCCCCCAGGGCCAGGGGAAGGTCGGCGGTGACCGTCGCGCCCTGCGGGGTGGTGCGGATGGTGAGACGGCCGCCGATCTGCTCGACCCGCTCGTGCATCGACTGGATGCCCACACCGTGCCTCCAGGACGTGGTGTGGTGACCGGTGTCGGTGACGGTCACCCGCAGCGAGGCGGGCTCGGACAGCCGCAGGGTGATGGTGGCCGAGGCCGTCCCGGAGTGCCGGGCGACATTGGTCACCGCCTCCACGGCCACCCGGTAGACGGCCACCTCGACGGCGGCCGGGAGCGACGGCAGCCGCTCCGGGACGTCCACCGTCACATCCAGACGACGGCCGTCGGCGGCGTGCAGATGGAGGGCGCGCTGGCGGATCGCGTCGACCAGGCCCAGCTCGTCCAGCGCCTGGGGGCGCAGCCCGTAGACGATCCGGCGGATCTCGGCGATGGCGTCCCCGGCGTCGGCGCGCAGCCCGCGCAGCGTCCGTGCGGCCCGCTCCGGGTCGGAGCCGAGGAGATTGACGGCGGCGTCCGCCGTATAGGCGATACCGGTCAGGGTCGGGCCCAGGCCGTCGTGGAGATCGCGGCGCATCCGGCGGCGCTCCTCCTCGAGGACCGTCACGACCCGGCCCCGGGAGACCCGCAGCTGCTCGCTCAGCCGCGCCGCGTACAGGGCCTGCGCGAGGGGCGCCGCCACCAGGTCGACGACGGACGCGGCGGCCGGGGGCAGCCGCAGATGGCCCACGGGGAGGCGGACCGCCAGGTCGCCCACCCGCTCGCCGCCGGCACGCAGCGCGGTGACCACCGTATGGCCCTCGTCCACCGCGCCCGCCGTGGCGATCGTCGCGCCGTCCTGGCGCAGGGCGATGCCCGGTACACCGAGCGTGGTGCGCAGGGTGTGCAGCCACAGCGGTGGCGGGGCGCCCGCCGTGAGATCCGTGCCGAGCCGGGACAGGGTCTCGACCGGGTCGGCGGAGCGCCCGAAGAGCATCTCGTCCATGCTCGCCTCCACCCGCAGCCGCACCGGCTGGTACCCGGCGGCGATCACGGCGGCCAGCAGGGCCGGCACGCCCTTGCCCGGACGGCTGCCCACCACCAGCTCCCAGACCGAGGCGATGCCCTCGTAGACCGCCGCGCTCAGCGAGAGCATGACGATGAGGACGGCCGCGGCGCGCATCACGGTCCGCACGTCGGCCCGCCGGGGCGCGAGGACCGCCACCGTGATCGCGAGGGGCAGCGGCAGGGACACCACCCCGGTCGACACGGCGGTCACCAGGGGACCGGGGGAGAAGCCGCTCTCGGCCGCGAAGAGGAGGATGCCGCCCAGCGTCGTCGCCACCGCCGCGAACACCAGCCACAGCACCCGACGCCGGTCGTCGTCGGCGGTGACCTCGAACAGCACCCAGGTCCCGGCGCACACGGCGGCGCCGGAGGCGAGTCCCAGGGCGACGAGCACGGCCCACGGGCCCGTCACCCACACCACCGCGCACCCGATGCCGAGGACGACGACGGCGCCCTCCGCCCAGCGCAGCGGCACCGAGTCCGGACGCACCTCGACGACACGGAACGCGGCGAGCGGCACGGTGACCGCCGACGCGAGCACACAGAGCACCACCGCGACGTCGTGGAGGCCGGCGGCGAGGGCGGGGGCAGCGGCCAGCAGCGCCGTCGCGGACACGGCGAGGAGCAGTGCGGGCGCGCCGAGAGCCCGCCGCGCGACGACCGCGCAGCAGCAGGCCGCCAGACAGGTGCCGACGATGACGGGCCAGACGATCCACACCTCGGAACGGCCGGGCGGCGCCCACCACAGCGAGGCCACCGCGGCACCGGTGAGCAGCCCGAGCACGCTCCACAGGGCGGGCCGCGTTACGCGCGCGGTCACGGCCCGGCGCCCGCCGCGACGCCACCACCCGCCGCCTCCACGCCCAGGCCCTGCTCACGGGCGAGGATCACCGCCTCCGTACGGCCGTTGACGCCCAGCTTCACGAAGATCGTGGACAGATGGTTGGCGACGGTCTTCGCGGCCATGGACAGGTCGGCCGCCACACCGGCGTTGCTGTAGCCCCGGGCCACGCGGTCGAGGACCTCCCGCTCCCGGGCGGTCAGGTCGGGGAAGGCCGCGGGGCGCGCCGGAGCCGGATCGAGGTGTCCGAGCAGCCGGGCCGCCACGGAACGGCCCATGACGAACTGGCCGGCCGCCACCGCGCGCAGGGTGGTGAGGATGTCCTCCTGCTGGGCGCCCTTGAGGAGATAGCCGCGGGCGCCGGCGCGCATCGCGGACACCACGGTCTCGTCGTCCTCGTACATGGTCACCACGAGCACGGCCACGTCCGGCAGCAGCGTCCCCAGCCGGCGGGTCGCCTCCACGCCGTCCATCGCCGGCATCTGAATGTCCATCAGAACGACGTCGGGACGGCTCAACTGGGCCTCCCGCAGCGCCTCCTGACCGGTGGCGGCCTCCGCCACCACCTCCACGCCGTCCAGCGAGGCCAGCAGGGCGCACATCCCGCGCCGTACCACGGGATGGTCGTCGGCGATGAGGACCCGGATGGGCGGGCCGGTGGTCGTCATGTCCCGATGATGGCCGAAGGGGCGTTCCGGCGGGGAGAGTCGGGTATTCCCGGCTTGCCGGGACATCTTCCCGGCGGGCCGGGAAGGCGCGCCGTGGTGTCCCGCGGGCCGGGCCCGGGATGCTCGCCCTATGGGCCCCGCATCCAAGGGGCCTCAACCACTGGACGGGGGAAGCGACATGACACGCACGGCGGAGGTGCGCACCCTCACCCGCAAGAACCGGACAGGTCTCGTCCTGGCCGCGCTGCTCGGCCTGACGGATCTGACCAACTTCCTGGACGTCCCGCCCGGCGACTCGGATCTGGCGCAGGCCGGACCGCCGACGCCCGTCGTGGTCGGCGACGGGGTGCTGGGCCTGATCACCCTGGTCGCCGTCGTCCACACCTGGCGCACGGCCGCCCGCATCGGTTCCCGCGTCGTCGCCGCCACCCGGATCGTCTCCGCGGTCACCTCCCTTCCGGCGCTGTTCCTGAGCGGTGTTCCGGACTGGGTGGTGGCCCTGGTGGCCGTCTCGGTGATCGTCAGCGTCGTCGTCGTGTCGCTCGTCCTGTCCCGTCCCGAGCAGCCGCCGGAGGCGGCTGCTCCGTGACGGTCGCACCACCAGGAAACCGGGGGAGAAATGGAGAGACTCAAGCCACTGGAACCGCAGCGGATCGGAGGCGTCTTCCGGCCGTGCACGGCGGACTGCGTGCGCCGCGACGCCCGTCTGCTGACCCTTCTGCCGCGCCCGCTGCGCAGGACGGCCCGTCTGCTGGTCCGTCTGCTGCACTGGCCGCTCACCGCGAAGACCAAGATCCTGCTGATCAGCCTGGTCGTGTGTGTCACGCTGCTGGGCCTGGCCGACGCGGCGGGAGTGCTGGGCCCGTCCCACGAACCGCACCGGCGCTGGGCGCTCGACTACGTGTTCTCGCGCAACGCCGAACCGGCCGCCCTGAGTCTGCCCCTGCTCCAGGACCCGGCCGGTCTCGTCGTGCTGGCGGTCGTCCTCATCACCCCCGTCTTCTGCTGCCAACAGGTGCGCGCCATCGCCGACTTCGTGCCGATGAACGAGCGCAACGGAGGCGCGGCGCGGCTGACCCCGGAGCAGGTCGAGCGGCTCAACCGGCTGGTCGACGCGACCAACCGCTGGTTCGGCGCGCTCGGCCGCCGGCGGGTGTCCGCCGCCGTCGCGCTGACCATGGCGATCGGCGTGTGCTCGCTGTACGGCATCGTCAACACCCATGGCCTCATGGAGTCCTGGAACCCGACCGGCCTCCCGGACCGGGTCTGGCGCTCCGAGGTCTACGACGGCTGGTGGGCCAACCGGCACACCCACCCCGAACTGGCGGCCGCCCTGTGCGCGGCGGGCACCTACGCCTTCTACTTCCTCGCCAAGCAACTGGTCATGGGCGTCGTCTTCACGGTCTACCTGTACCGGTCCAAGGATCTCGGCTTCGGGGTGACCCCGAACATGAACCTCGACAGCGACGGCTTCCAGGGGCTGCGCACCCTGCGGCAGTTCATGCTCTGGACCTACGGCTCCGCCCTGGCCCACATGATCGGGCTGCTGGTCCTCTTCACCGTCTGGCTGTCGGCCGCGGCCTGGATGGTGTTCATCGTGCTCGGCGTGATGGTGCTGGACATGCTGGTGATCGTCTATCCGTCGTCCATCGGCTACCACTCCGCGCTGGCCGTGAAGCAGGACCACGTCCAGACGCTGTACCGCGGTGGCCTCCCGCGCGACGAGGCCGACGCCGCCATAGCCAGGGTCTGGGCGGTCCCCGTCCTGCCCGTGGGCACCCGCAAGGCGATGACCGGGATCACCCTCTACCTCCTGGTGCCCGCGTTCGTCGGTCTGGTGCCGGTGCTGTTCCAGCGGCTGTGACGCCGCTACGGCGCCTCCCGCACCCGGAACTCCCCGGCGTCCCAGGTGCCGTCCAGCCGCGCGGCGAGCCAACTCGGCGCCGCCGTACGGAAGTCGGCGGGGGCGAGCGCGCCGGCCCCCATCGGCAGGGCCCCGAGCAGGGGCGCCCCGGCCACGTCCGGGAGGTCCGTGAGATTGCAACGCATCGCCAGATCGGGGGAGTCCGGCCAGCCGCCGATGACCACACCCAGCAACTCCACGCTTCGTGACCGCAGTTCACGGGCCGTCAGTTCGGTGGTGTTCAGGGTGCCCAGGCCCGCGGACGCCACCACCAGCACCGGTGCCCGCAGCAGCTCCGCCGCGTCCGCCAGGGTGCCGCCCGCCTCGTCGAAGCGGACGAGCAGTCCGCCGGCCCCCTCCACCAGCACCAGATCGTGCGCGGCGGCCAGCTTGGCGGCGGCCTCGGCGATCTCCTGCGGGCGCACCGGAGTCATCCCGGCCCGCCGCGCGGCCGTCGCCGGGGCCAGGGGCTCGGGATAGCGGGCGAGTTCGGTCGCCGTGACGGCGCCCGCGAGGCGCGCGACCTCGTCGGCGTCCCCGCGCTCGTCCGGTCGTACACCCGTCTGCGCGGCCTTCAGGACGGCCACCGAGCGGCCGGCCGCTACGGCCGACGCGGCGACGGCGGCAGTCGTGATCGTCTTGCCGACCTCCGTGCCCGTTCCGGTGATCACCAGGATCGGCATGCTCATCCCTCCTTCGCCGCCGCGCCCACCGCGCGCGCGATCCGTGCCACGTCCTCGTCGCCGGTGACATACGGCGGCATCGTGTAGATCAGGTCGCGGAAGGGCCGCAGCCAGACACCCTCGCGCACGGCCGCGTCCGTGGCCGCCTTCATGTCGACCGCGTGGTCCAGCTGCACCACCCCGATCGCGCCCAGGACGCGGACGTCCCGCACACCCGGGATGCCGAGCGCCGGTTCCAGCCCCTCCCGCAGACCCGCCTCGATCCGCTTGACCTCCGCGAGCCAGTCCTGCCCCAGCAGCAGCTCGATCGAGGCGCAGGCGACGGACGCGGCCAGCGGGTTGCCCATGAAGGTCGGTCCGTGCGCGAGGACCGGGACCTCGCCCCGCGAGATGCCGTCGGCCACCCGCCCGGTGCACAGCGTCGCCGCCATCGTCATACAGCCGCCGGTCAGCGCCTTGCCGACACACATCACGTCCGGTGCCACCGCCGCGTGCTCGGCGGCGAACAGCGCGCCCGTGCGGCCGAAGCCGGTGGCGATCTCGTCGAACACCAGCAGCACGTCGTGCGCGTCGCACGCCTCGCGCAGCACCCGCAGATACGCGGGGGAGTGGAACCGCATCCCGCCCGCACCCTGCACCACCGGCTCCACGATCACCGCGGCCAGCTCGTCGGCGTGCGCGGCGACGGCCGAACGCAGCTGTTCCGCGTACGACTCCTCGTACTCCGCGGGAGGCGCGTCCACGAAGACCTGGCGGGGCAGGACCCCGGTCCACAGCTCGTGCATCCCGCCCTCGGGGTCGCACACCGACATGGGCTGCCAGGTGTCGCCGTGGTAGCCGCCGCGCCAGGTCAGCAGCCGCTGTTTCGCCGGGCGGCCCAGCGAGCGCCAGTACTGCAGGCACATCTTGACCGCGACCTCGACCGACACCGAGCCGGAGTCGGCGAGGAAGACATGCTCCAGCCCGGCGGGAGACATGTCGACAAGGAGCTTCGCCAGGCGTACGGCGGGCTCGTGGGTGAGCCCGCCGAACATCACATGGCTCATCCGGTCGAGCTGGTCGCGGGCCGCCTCGTTGAGCACCGGGTGGTTGTAGCCGTGGATCGCCGACCACCAGGACGCCATGCCGTCCACGAGCTCCCCGGCGGACGTCCGCAGCCGCACCCCGCTCGCCGACTCCACGACGAGCGGTTCGACCCGGCCGGGCATGGGCCCGTACGGATGCCACACATGCCGCCGGTCGAGCTCCAGCAGCTCGGACACGGGCAGGTCAGGCATTGGGCGCGAGGTCCGTCCCGGCACCGCGACGGCGGACGGCGACCAGATCGGTGCGCGGCTCGTGCGTGGCGGGGACCGCGGCCGCGGCCGCGGCCGTACCGCACACTCCGCCGCCCTCGTGCGACCCGCACCCGGCGTCCCCGTGCGACCCGCAGCCGCCATCGGAGTGCGCACCGCAGCCGGCCTCGGCCCGCGACCCGCAGCCCCCGCCCGCGTCCACCCGGTGCTCCGGCAGCGTCACCTGGCCGGCGCCCTCCACCTCGAAGCCGGCGTCGGCGATCATCTCCAGGTCGGCCTTGCCGGCCTGGCCCTCGGTGGTGAGGTAGTCGCCCAGGAAGATCGAGTTGGCGAGATGCAGGGCCAGCGGCTGCATCGTGCGCAGATGCACCTCACGCCCGCCCGCGATGCGCACCTCGACGTCCGGGCAGACGAACCGGACCATCGCGAGGATCCGCAGACAGCGCTGCGGAGTCAGGTTCCACTCCTTGGCGAGCGGGGTGCCCTCGACCGGGATCAGGAAGTTGACCGGCACCGAGTCGGGGTCCAGCTCACGCAGGGAGAACACCACGTCGACCAGGTCCTCGTCCGACTCGCCCATGCCGGCGATCAGGCCCGAGCAGGCGGAGAGGCCCGCCGCGTGCGCCTTGTTCACCGTGTCGACGCGGTCGGCGTAGGTGTGGGTGGTGGTGATCTCCCCGTACGTCGACTCGGACGTGTTGAGGTTGTGGTTGTAGGCGTCCGCGCCCGCCTCGCGCAGCCGCTCGGCCTGGCCGTCGGAGAGCAGACCGAGACAGGCGCAGACCTCGACACCCTCGTTCTGTTCCTTGATCGCCTTGATGGTGCCCGCGACCCGGTCCACGTCACGGTCGGTCGGGCCGCGTCCGGAGGCCACCAGACAGACCCGCTTGGCGCCACCGGCCAGCCCCGCGGCGGCGGCCTGGGAGGCCTGCTCGGGCTTGAGCCAGGTGTACTTCAGGATGCCGGTGGAGGAGCCGAGCCGCTGGGAGCAGTAGGAGCAGTCCTCGGGGCACAGCCCGGACTTCAGGTTGACGAGGTAGTTGAGTTTCACCCGTCGCCCGAACCAGTGCCGGCGCACCTTCCCGGCCGCGGCCACCACATCGAGCACGTCGTCGTCGGAAGTGGCGAGGACGGCCAGAGCTTCCTCGCGGGTCGGCAGCTCGCGCCGAAGCCCCTTGTCCACCAGCGTGTTCAGCAGGTCCATGAGAGCCGATCCTGTCCTACGGACCCGCCCGGGGCCAAGGAGAGAACCAACAAGACGTGCCGTTCACCGTGTGGGTATTGCCACATCATGGGGTGCGCCTGCTGCGGCTAGTGTCTGTTCACTGCCTACAAAAGCCCCGGAGGAGCCATGGCGTTCGGCTGGATCGACGAGCAGGCGGAGCTGAGGCGCCGGGCCGGACTCGTACGGACCCTGCGGCCGCGGCCGGCCGACTCCCCGCTCCTCGATCTCGCGAGCAACGACTACCTGGGTCTGACCCACCATCCCGAGGTCGCCCGGGGCGCCGCCGAGGCCGCGCGGCGCTGGGGCGGCGGCTCGACCGGGTCCCGGCTGGTGACCGGCACGACCGAGCTGCACACCGAGCTGGAGCGCGAACTGGCCGACTTCTGCGGCTTCGAGGCGGCGCTGGTCTTCTCCTCGGGCTACGCGGCCAACCTCGCCGCGGTCACCGCGCTGGCGCCGCACGGCTCGCTGATCGTCTCCGACGCCGCCAACCACGCCTCGCTGATCGACGGCTGCCGGCTGGCCCGGGGCGGCACCCAGGTCGTGCCGCACTCGGACCCGGAGGCGGTGCGCAAGGCGCTGCGGACCCACGAGGGCACCGCGGTCGTCGTCTCCGACACGGTCTTCTCCGTCGACGGCGACGCGGCCCCGCTGGCCGAGTACGCCGCGGCCTGCCGGGAGCGCGGCGCGGGACTGCTGGTCGACGACGCGCACGGGCTGGGGGTGCTGGGCGACGGGGGGCGGGGCGCGCCGTACGCGGCCGGCCTCGCGGGCGCCGACGACGTGGTCGTGACGGTGACGCTGTCCAAGTCGCTCGGCAGTCAGGGCGGCGCGGTGCTGGGCCCCGCCAAGGTGATCGACCACCTCGTCAACGCGGCCCGGACCTTCATCTTCGACACGGGCCTCGCCCCCGCCGCCGCGGGCTCGGCCCTCGCCGCGCTGCGGCTGCTGCGCCGCGAGCCGGAGCGGGCGGCACGCGCGCGTGCGGTGGCCGCGGAACTGCACGCGCGGCTGACCGCCGCGGGACACGAGGCGGTACGTCCGGACGCCGCGGTGGTGTCGGTGCGCGCGCCCTCCCCGGAGGGGGCCGTGCGATGGGCGGCCGACTGCCGTACGGCAGGCCTCGCCGTGGGCTGCTTCCGTCCTCCCTCCGTGCCCGACGGCGTCTCCAGGCTCAGGCTGACCGCCCGCGCGGACCTCTCCGAGGCTCAGATCACACGCGCTGTGAGGGTGATCGGCGAGACGCGACCATGAGTCGGCGTGACATGGCAGAGTGCCGCACGATCACGGACTGATCAGGACATGAACGCGGCCGTGAAGCCCGCCCAGCTCTCGGGGGAGAAGAGCAGCGCGGGTCCGGCGGTGTCCTTGGAGTCGCGCACGGCGAGCAGTCCGGCCCAGGGACCGGAACGCGGCAGTGCCGTCTCGACGCAGTTGTTCGCTCCCGTGCTGTAACTGCTGCGCAGCCACCGCACGTCGTGCAGATCGGTACTGGAAGGTACGTTCCGAGGCAGTACGGACATGGTGCCTCCTTACGCGCCGTCAGCTAACCCGGCGATGTAATCCAACGATTCCTCGGGCGAAAGGGCGTGGATCCGAAGGGCGTCGAAAGCCTCCGTATAGGCCCGGAGGTCTTCTTTCCGTTCGAGGTAGAGGCTACTCGTCAAGTGGTCGAGAACAACCACATCCAGATCAGAAGTGCTCGAAAATGAGAAGATTACGAAAGGGCCTGTGACACCGACATGTGCCCCGGCAGTGAACGGCAGTACCTGAAGCCGCACTTGTGGCAGCAGCGCCGCTTCGAGGAGCCGCTCCCGCTGGCGGGCCATGACCTCCGGACCGCCGATCTCCCGGTGCAGCACCGCCTCGTCCAGGACCGCGCTGAGTTCCAGGGGCCGAGCCGAGCGCAGGACGTCCTGCCGTGCGAGCCGCACCTCCACCAGCGCGTCCAGCCGCTCGTCGTCCAGACCGTCCACCGCGGCCCGGGTGACCGCCCGGGCGTACTCCGGCGTCTGGAGCAGGCCGGGCACGACGGATGTCTCCAGGGTGCGCATCGCGCTCGCCTGGGACTCCAGACTGATGAAGTCCCGGTAGGTGGGCGGGAGGATGCCCCGGTAGGCGTGCCACCAGTGGTGCCGGCCGCCGTCCTCGTCGGATCCCGCCAACACCAGGAGCAACTCGCGCAGTTGGGAGTCGGCGACCCCGTAGGCGTCCAGGAGTAACCGCACATCGGCCGGTTTCACACCGCTGGCGCCGGTCTCGATCCGGCTCACCTTGGACTGGTGCCAGCCCACCAGCCGGGCCGCCTCACCACTGGTGAGCGCCGCGCTCGTGCGCAGCGCGCGCAGTTCGGCGCCCAGTTTCCGGCGGCGCACCGCGGGACCGTTCTGCATGCGCTACTCCTTACTCCTTCCGGGTCGCCCAAATACGGTCTCCCGTCGTAGAGTTCACCGCTTCGAGCGACAGATATATGCATATCTTGGTGGATCGCCACCCGTCACCGGCCCGGTAATGGCAGTCTGGCGAAGAAGCACCAGTCCGGGACCGTACTCGAACCACCGGCTTCGTGTCGGACCCCGGTCCCGTGGGAAAGGGACGACGTCGCCATGGCAGACCACCTGGAAGCATCCGTCACTCTGCCGAGCGAGCCGCTGTCGGTCTCCGCGGCCCGCGGCTACGTCCTCACGACTTTGGCCGAGTGGGGGCTGCCCGCGGACACCGAGGCCGCCGAGACCATCCGCCTCATCGTCTCGGAACTCGCCACCAACGCCGTACAGCACACGTTCGGGCAGTCACCCACCTTCACGGTGGACCTCCGGCTCGACCGTGACGAACAGCTCCTCATCGGGGTCACCGACAGTCATCCGCGCTTCCCCAAACGACTGCCGGCCGCCGTCCAGCAGGACAACGGGCGGGGCATGGTGATCATCCGTTGGCTGGCCGCGGAGTCCGGCGGCAGGCTTCAGGTGCGGCCCACCAGAGAAGGCGGCAAGACGGTCTCCATCGAGCTCCCGTGGACCGTACCCGCCGAGCCGGTCACGGCGGGGCAGCAGGAGCCGTAGAAAGCAGCGAAGCGCCCTGGAAAGCAGCGAAGCCGCGCCCCCCTCCCTGAGGGCGCGGCTTCGGGGGCGGGTCAGCTGACCCGGCCGTACCAGACGCTCTTGGTCCAGATCTTCTGCAGCTTCACCACGTCCCCGGTCTTGGGGGCGTGCCAGATCTTCCCCTTCCCGGCGTAGATGCCGACGTGGTAGACGTTCGACCCCGAGTGGAAGAACACGAGGTCTCCGGCCTTGCGGCTCTTCGCGGAGATGTGGTGCGTCTTGTTGTACTGCTGGGCCGCCGTACGGGGGAGCTTCTTGCCCGCCTTCTTGTACGAGTACAGCGTGAGCCCGGAGCAGTCGAAGCGGCCCGGTCCCGTGGCGCCCCACTTGTACGGGGAGCCCTTTTTGGAGGCCGCTACCTGAAGTGCCTTCGTCGCGGGGGTCGCTGCCGCGGCGTCGGAGGCGACGCCCGGTATCACGACGGAGCCGCCGACGGCGGCGATGGTGAGGGCCGAGGCCGTACCGGCTCGGACCATCAGCGACGGGACACGATTGAGCGCAGACATGCGCAACCCTTCGTCAGCCGCCTGTGAAGGATGACCTGTCGGATTCGGGCTGGCGAAGTTGCCCGGCCGCTGACGCGGCTTCACCCCAAGGGCTGCTCGGCCCGGTCATGGCGTGACCGTCCCGGCGACCCGTCGTGCTTGGGTCCTCCACTCCTGCCGATCCACTCCTGTCGACTCGGTCATCCGGGTGGCGGCAGGACTCGGCGTCCACCCGGACCGCCCCGCCGCTTGTGGCGGGGGCTTGTCGTCAGACAGGGATCTTGACTCACTGATTGCCAAAAATCCCAATGGAACCGGGGATTTGTGTTGTTACTCACCACTCGCCTGTTCGGGTGGACACCCCGTTGTTCGAAGCCGCGTCGGGAGCCCGTCGAGCCCCGGACCAGCGACGGAATGTCCTGATCCGCCCTCTGCCTACGCGCGTTGCGCAACCTGGACGGTCATGAAAAAGGAGCCGCGGCTCCTCCGAACGGGGGTACTCCGTTTGGTCCGTTTCAACCCGGGTCCGGACGCTCCGAGGTCTTGACGGATCGTCCGGAGCGGTCGTACATCCGTCAACTGTCGGAGAGGGGCGGCACGGTGACCCGGGCCGTGCGCCGCTCGCCGTCCAGGACCCGCAGGGCCCGGCCCAGCGTGGGGGCGTGCAGCTCGGTCTCGCCGCGCTGGTGCATCAGCGCCAGCGCGTCGCGCAGCTCGGCCGCCTTGGCGACCAGCGCCTGCGCGGCCCGCAGACCGCGATAGGTGTCGCCGTGGTGTGCGGGGTTGATCCGGCCGAGCAGATCGACCACGTCGAGATAACGGTCGATCAACTCGCCCTCGGCGCGCGTCAGCGCGGGCAGCGGCGGGAGTTCGGGTGGCAGCATCGCCCGCTCACCGCGTGCCGGGCGCGGGGCGCGAGCCCTTGCGGCTGGGGATGATCTGATCCACCAGGCCGTATTCCAGGGCCTCTTGCGCGGTGAGGATCTTGTCCCGCTCGATGTCCTCGGTGACTTGCTCCCGGGTGCGCCCGGTGTGCCGTACGAGCATTTCCTCCAGGCAGTCGCGGACGCGCCCCAACTCCTCGGCCTGAATGGCCAGATCGGAGGCCTGTCCCTCCACCGGCTCGGGCAGCGAGGGCTGGTGGATCACCATGCGGGCACCCGGCAGTGCGGACCGCTTGCCGGGGGTACCGGCTGCCAGCAGCACGGCCGCGGACGAACCGGCCTGCCCGAGGCAGATCGTCTCCACGTCACAACTGACGAACTGCATCGTGTCGTAGATCGCCGACATGGCGCTGTAGGAGCCGCCGGGGGAGTTGATGTAGAGCGAGATGTCCCGGTCCGGGTCCTGGTACTCGAGGTGCATGAACTGCGCCATCACGTCGTTCGCCGAGATGTCGTCCACCGGGGTGCCGAGGAAGACGATCCGCTCCTCCAGCAGCTTCGAGTACGGGTCCATCGTCTTGCTGCCGGAGCTCGTGCGTTCGGTGAACTCGGGCAGGACATGGCGGGCGGTCGGTCGGGTCATTGGGTACCCCTCCTTCGGCGTCTGTAAAAAATGTACAGGATGTACGTGACGTTATGATGGGGGTATGGCCTACGAGATTCCGGTGACGCAAGCCAGGGCTGAACTCGCCGACCTGATCAACCGAGTGGTGTACGGCGGTGAGCGTGTCGTCGTCACGCGGCACGGCAAGCCGCTCGTCGCCCTGGTCTCCGCCGCCGACCTCGAACGGCTGGAGGAGCTCCAGGAGCTTCCGGAGTCCGCCGAGGAGCAGGTGATCAGCGCGGTCTCGACCGTGCGCGAGCTGTCCTCGCCGCCCCGTGAGCCGCAGCGCTTCGGCATCGCGGCCCACCACCGGGGCACGGGCGCCTCGTAGGAGGCATGAAAAAAGACCGCACACCTCCGTCCGCTACAGCGGAGGTGCACGGTCGGTTCCAGGGTGCCCGCGTCAGCCGGCGGGCACCAGCTCCCGTTCGGCGGTGGGTGCGGCGCTCTTCTTCCGCGTCTTGAGCGCCTTCCCCAGCAGTACGGCGCCCAGGCCGAGCGTGGCCCACCAGGTCAGGGTCAGGGCGGGGCCGGTCGCCGCGGCGCCGTCGAAGTACGCCACCGACCTCAGCAGCGTCGCGCTCGCGCCCGGCGGCAGCCACTGACCGATCGCGCCGACCGGCTCGGGGAGCATCCGCGGCGCCGAGGCCGCTCCGGAGAACGGGTTGCCGAAGAGCATGATCGTGCCGGCGGCGATCCCGATCCCGGCGGTGCCCAGGAGCGCGGCGAAACCCGCGACGGCACCGCTCACCGCCAGCGCCGCCAGTCCGAGCACCCCGGCCTCCGCCCACCAGTTGCCGGTGAGGACGCCGAGCCAGCTGTCCGCGACCCCGGCGGCGGCCATGCCCACCAGGGCCGAGGCGCCGATCAGGGCGGCCACAGCACGCGCCCCGCGCAGCCCGCTCATGGTCACCGCCGCGCCCGCGGCGATCCCGGCCAGGGCCAGCGGCAGCACGCTCGCGGTCAGGGCCGCGCCGCGCGGGTCCTTGGCGGGCGCCGCCACGACGTCGACCGTCCTGACCTGGGTGCCCTGGGCCGCCGCGGGCTCCGCCACGGCCTGCTGGAGCAGCTGCGCCACCACCGGGCTCGCGGCCGACGCGGTCAGCAGCTCGGGCCCCTCGGCGGTGACGACGACCGCCCCGTATACGGTCCGGTCCTCGATGGCGTCCCGGGCGGCGGCCTCGTCCGCGTAGTGGTGGATCTCGAACGCGCCCTGGTGTCGCGCCAGTTGCTGCTCCACCTGGGCGGTCGCGGCGGCGGGGCCGGCCACGCCGAGCGGCAGGTGGCGCGGTGCGATGCGGGCGGCGGGCCAGGCGAAGGCCCACAGCGCGAGTGCGGCGAGGAGCGGTACGAGGACGACGACCGCGAGCAGGCGGCGGGAGTCGCCGACGGGTGTCGTAGCGGAAGTGGTGGACATGAGGGTGCTCTTCCTGGCTCGGAGTCAAAGAGAATGATCGTTCGTTTTTCTTTCGCTCCCACCGTCCCGCCGGGAGCGCGTCTTGTCAAGAAGGAACGTTCGTTTTACATTGATGGCCATGGCCCGCGTATCCCAGGAACACCTCGACGCCCGCCGTCGGCAGATCCTCGACGGTGCCGCGATCTGCTTCGCCCGCAACGGCTTCCATGCCACGTCCATGCAGGACGTGCTGAAGGAGGTCGACCTGTCGGCCGGGGCCGTGTACCGCTACTTCAGCGGCAAGGAGGCCCTCATCGCGGCCATCGTCGAGGAGGTGCTCGGCCTGGTCCGCGAGGGCTTCGAGGAGGCGGCTCTCGCCGACCCGCCCCCGCCGCCGGACCTGCTGGTGGCGACGGTGCTCGGCCGGATCCTCGCCACCATGGAGTTCCTGACCGTGGACGGGCGGCCCGCGTTCCCGCGGCTCGTCGTCCAGGTGTGGGCGGAGACCCTCCGCAACGAGGAACTCGCGGCCGTTCTGCGGGACGGCTACGGCGCGGTGCAGACCAGTTGGGGGCGGATCGTCCAGGCCTATCAGGACACCGGGATGATGCGGCCGGACGTGGCACCGGACCACGTGGCCCGCACCATGATGGCCGCGGCCATGGGCTTCCTCGCCCAGCAGGCCTTGTTCGAGCCGATGCCGAGCGAGATCCTCCAGGACGGGCTGCGGGCGTTGTCGAGTGTGCGGGACCTCCCCGACGGCGACCGCGGCGACACATCCGATGGATCACAGCTCGGTTAACGTGTCTGAAACCCGGTCCAACTAGCCTCTCGGCACGCCACCAGGGAGTTTGCCCGGCGGCCGCGGCAACCGGACCCCGCACGGTCCGGAGCGAGGACTGTGAGGTGGGACGTGCAACTGACCCCGCACGAGCAAGAGAGGCTGCTGATCCATGTGGCGGCCGACGTGGCCGAGAAGCGGCGGGCCCGCGGGCTGAAGCTCAACCACCCCGAGGCCGTGGCCCTCATCACCGCGCACATCCTCGAAGGCGCACGTGACGGCCGTACCGTCGCCGAACTCATGGCCTCCGGGCGCAAGCTGCTGACCAGGGACGACGTCATGGAGGGCATCCCCGAGATGATCCATGACGTACAGGTCGAGGCGACCTTCCCGGACGGCACCAAGCTCGTCACCGTCCATGACCCGATCGTCTGACGGGGGGAGCGCCATGATTCCCGGAGAGATCCTCTTCGCCGAGGACGCGATCGTCTACAACGAGGGCCGGGAGGTGACCCGGCTCAGCGTCCTCAACGCCGCCGACCGGCCCGTCCAGGTCGGCTCCCACTACCACTTCGCCGAGGCCAACCCCGGGCTCGACTTCGACCGCGCCGCCGCCCGCGGCAAGCGGCTGAACATCGCCGCGGGTACGGCCGTGCGCTTCGAGCCCGGCATCCCCGTCGACGTCGAACTCGTCCCCCTCGCCGGCGCCCGTGTGGTGCCCGGACTGCGCGGGGAGACCGGAGGTGCCCTCGATGCCTGAGATCTCGCGTGCCGCGTACGCCGACCTGTTCGGCCCCACCACCGGCGACCGCATCCGGCTCGCCGACACCGATCTGCTGATCGAGATCGAGGAGGATCGTTCCGGCGGGCCCGGACTCGCCGGTGAGGAAGCCGTGTTCGGCGGTGGCAAGGTCATCCGGGAGTCCATGGGCCAGTCACGTGCTACGCGCGCAGACGGCACCCCCGACACGGTCATCACCGGCGCCGTGATCGTCGACCACTGGGGGATCGTCAAGGCCGACGTCGGCATCCGCGACGGCCGGATCACCGGGATCGGCAAGGCGGGCAACCCCGACACCATGGACGGGGTGCACCCGGACCTGGTGATCGGCCCGGAGACCGAGGTCATCGCCGGCAACGGACGCATCCTGACCGCCGGGGCGGTCGACGCGCATGTCCACTTCATCTGTCCGCAGATCGCCGACGAGGCCCTCTCCGCCGGTGTCACCACACTGGTGGGCGGCGGCACCGGCCCGGCCGAGGGCTCCAAGGCCACGACGGTGACGCCCGGTCCCTGGCACCTCGCCCGCATGCTGGAGGCGATGGAGCAGTACCCGCTCAACATCGGCTTCCTCGGCAAGGGCAACACCGTCTCGCACGAGGCGATGCTGTCGCAGATCCGGGGCGGCGCGCTCGGTCTGAAGCTGCACGAGGACTGGGGTTCGACCCCGGCCGTCATCGACGCCTCGCTGACCGTGGCCGACCGGACCGGCATCCAGGTCGCCATCCACACCGACACCCTCAACGAGGCCGGGTTCGTCGGCGACACCCTCGCCGCGATCAACGGCCGCGGTATCCACGCGTACCACACCGAGGGAGCGGGCGGCGGGCACGCGCCGGACATCATGACCGTGGTCTCCGAGCCGCACGTGCTGCCGAGCTCGACCAACCCGACCCGGCCCTACACCGTCAACACCGCCGAGGAACACCTCGACATGCTGATGGTGTGCCACCACCTCAACCCGGCGGTGCCGGAGGACCTGGCCTTCGCCGAGTCACGCATCCGTCCGTCGACGATCGGGGCGGAGGACATCCTCCACGACCTGGGGGCCATCTCCATCATCTCGTCCGACTCCCAGGCCATGGGCCGGGTCGGCGAGGTCATCCTCCGGACCTGGCAGACCGCGCATGTCATGAAGCGACGACGCGGTGCGCTGCCCGGGGACGGGCGCGCCGACAACCATCGCGTACGGCGGTATGTCGCCAAGTACACGATCAACCCGGCGATCGCCCAGGGCCTGGCGCGGGAGATCGGGTCCGTGGAGAGCGGCAAGCTCGCCGACCTCGTGCTGTGGGAGCCGGCGTTCTTCGGGGTCAAGCCGCATCTCGTGGTCAAGGGCGGCCAGATCGCCTACGCGCAGATGGGCGACGCCAACGCGTCGATTCCGACGCCCCAGCCCATCCTGCCCCGGCCGATGTACGGGGCGATCGGGCGGGCACCGACCTCGAACTCGTTCAACTTCGTGGCGCCGCTGGCCATCGAGGACGGGCTGCCGGAGCGGCTCTCGCTCGGGAAGCGGTTCGTCGCCATCGAGTCGACGCGTGGGGTCACCAAGGCGGACATGCGGGAGAACGACGCGCGTCCGCAGGTGCGGGTCGATCCCGACAGCTTCGCCGTGCACATCGACGGGGAGTTGGTCGAGGCGACTCCCGCCGCTGAACTGCCCATGGCTCAGCGGTACTTCCTCTTCTGATGTCCAGGGCGGCACTGCTGATCCTGGCCGACGGCCGCTTTCCCGCCGGAGGGCACGCGCACTCCGGCGGGGCCGAGGCGGCGGTGAAGGCCGGGCGGATCACCGGGGGCGCGAGCCTGGAGGAGTACTGCCGGGGGCGGTTGCACACGGCCGGGTCCGTGGCCGCGGCGCTCGCCGCCGCCGCCGTGCTGGGGGTGGCTCCCCGGGACCTGGACGCGGCGGCGGACGCCCGTACGCCCTCGCCGGCGCTGCGGCTGGCCGCGCGGAGGCTGGGGCGGCAGTTGCTGCGGGCCGCTCGGGCCACCTGGCCTTCGGAGGAACTCGACGCCGTGGCGCGGGAGTTCCCCAAGGGCGCCCATCAGCCGGTGGTCCTGGGGCTCGCGGCGCGGGCGGCGGGTCTTGCGGCCGTGGACGCCGCCTACTGCGCCGCGTACGAGTGTGTCAGCGGGCCGGCCTCGGCGACCGTGCGGCTGCTGAGTCTCGATCCCTTCGACGCCACGGGGGTGCTGGCCCGGCTGGCGCCGGAGCTGGACCGGGTCGCGGACCGGGCCGTGGAGGCGGCGGGGGCCGTTGTCGACGAGGGGGTCGACGCCTTGCCCGCGGGGTCCGCGCCGCTGATGGAGATCGCGGCGGAGGTGCATGCCGCCTGGCCTGTACGTCTGTTCGCCTCGTAGCAGCTCGGCCCACGCGCCGAAAAGACCGGACCGCACGGCACCGCGAAAAGACGGACCGCGCTGAAAAGTACCGTAGAGACACCGTAGGAGCCGCTCCATGCACCTCGACCACTCCCACGAGGGCCCCTCCGCCGTGAGCGCTGACGCGCACCGCCCGGACGGCGGCCGCCGGGCCCTCAGGATCGGGCTCGGCGGACCCGTGGGGTCCGGGAAGACCGCCACCGTCGCCGCGCTCTGCCGGGCCCTGCGGGAGGAGCTGTCCCTCGCCGTCGTCACCAACGACATCTACACCCGCGAGGACGCCGACTTCCTGCTGCGGGAGGCCGTGCTGCCGCCCGAGCGGATCACCGCCGTGGAGACGGGGGCCTGTCCGCACACCGCGATCCGCGACGACATCTCCGCCAATCTGGAGGCGGTGGAGGACCTGGAGGACGAGGTCGGGCCGCTCGACCTCATCCTCGTGGAGTCGGGCGGGGACAACCTCACCGCCACGTTCTCCAAGGGGCTGGTCGACGCCCAGATCTTCGTGATCGACGTCGCCGGGGGTGACGACATCCCGCGGAAGGGCGGACCCGGTGTGACCACCGCCGATCTGCTGGTGGTGAACAAGACCGACCTCGCGCCGTACGTGGGCTCCGATCTGGAGCGGATGGCGGCCGACGCGAAGGCGCAGCGAGCCGAACTGCCCGTCGTCTTCCAGTCGTTGAGGGGTGAGACGGGGGTCGCGGACGTGGCCGCCTGGGTGCGGGGGCAGCTCGCCGCCTGGGCGGCGTGACCATGAGCGGGGTGCGGGCCACCGCTCGGATCGTCGCCCGGGCCGACGGAAGAGGCGGTACCTCTCTGCCCGTTCTGGAGGGGGAAGGGCCGCTGGCTCTTCGGCGGACCCGGGGCAGCGGCAGCGAGGCCCGGGTGATGCTCGTCGGGGCGATGAGCGGGCCGTTGGGCGGGGACCGCTTCGGTGTCGGGGCGGAGGTGGAGGACGGGGCCCGGCTGCGGGTCGGGTCGGCCGCCGCCACCATCGCCCTGCCGGGGCAGGCGAAGGGGGAGGCCCGGTACGACGTACGGCTCAGGGTGGCCGACGGGGGTGAACTCCAGTGGCTGCCCGAGCAGTTGATCTCCGCGGGTGGGAGTGATCTGCGGGTGACGACCCGGGTGGAGGTCGGTGCGCGGGGACGGCTCGTGTTGCGGGAGGAGCAGGTGCTCGGACGGGTCGGGGAGGAACCCGGGCGGTTGAGCAGCCGTCTTGTCGTGCGGGTCGGCGGGCGGGCCGTGCTCGATCAGGAACTCGGCTGCGGGCCCGGCGCGGCCGGCGGGTGGGACGGGCCGGCCGTGCTGGGCGGGCACCGGGCGGTGGGCCAACTCGTGGTCGTGCGACCGGAGTTCGGGGCGCGGCCGGTGGCGGCCCGGGTACTGGGGGAGGGGGCCGTGCTCGTGCCGTTGGCCGGTCCCGCGGTGCTCGTGAGCGCGGTGGCCGAGAACGGGCTGCGGCTGCGGCGCGTCCTGGACGAGGCCCTGTCCGGGCTCGGTTGATCCGCTCAGCGGGACACGGCAGTCCGTTTATCGGAATGGTAAAGAAGGTCAACTGGACCTATTCACAAGGTGCTCACAACCGCAAGGATCCCTCTGTCAATCGAAAAGTTGGAGGGGGAGGTCCCACTTGAGGGGCATCAGAGCGAACAGGCGGACGACGGCGTTCGGTTCGGCCGGGCTGCTCGTCACGGCGACGCTGATAGCCGGCGCCGTCGCGGCGCCCACCGCCAGTGCGAGCGCGCGGCACGGGCAGGACCGTGAGGCCCGGGGCGCCGCCGTCGCCGCCGCGCGGGCCGCGAAGGCCGGTATCGACTGGCAGGACTGTCCCGCGGACTGGGGCTTCGCCAAGCCCATCCAGTGCGGCTGGGTCAGCGTCCCGCTCGACTACGCGCACCCGTACGGCAAGCAGCTCAAGCTCGCCGTCGACCGCATCGGCAACACGGGGACGAAGGAAGAGCGTCAGGGGGCGCTGGTCTACAACCCGGGCGGCCCCGGCGGCTCGGGTATGCGCTTCCCGACGCGTGTCACCAACAAGAACCCGATCTGGGCCAATGTGGCCAAGGCCTATGACTTCGTGGGCTTCGACCCGCGCGGTGTCGGCCACTCCGCGCCCATCTCCTGCATCGACCCGCAGGAGTTCGTCAAGGCGCCCAAGGCCGACCCGGTCCCCGACAGCGAGGCCGACAAGCTCGCCCAGCGCAAGCTGGCCGCCGAGTACGCCAAGGGCTGCGCCGAGCGCAGCGGCAAGGCCGTGCTCCAGCAGATGACCACGCCCAACACCGTGCGCGACCTGGACGTCATCCGTGCCGCGCTCGGCGAGAAGAAGCTCAACTACCTGGGCGTCTCCTACGGCACCTACATCGGCGCCGTCTACGGCACGCTGTTCCCGGGCCATCTGCGCCGCATGATCGTGGACAGCGTGGTCAACCCGTCGCGCGAGAACATCTGGTACCAGGCCAACCTGGACCAGGACGTCGCCTTCGAGGGCCGCTGGAAGGACTGGGAGGACTGGGTCGCCGCCAACGACGCCGCCTTCCACCTCGGTACGACCCGTGACGCGGTGCAGGCCAAGTGGCTCGAACTGCGCGCCACCGCCAAGAAGAACCCCATCGGCGGGGTCGTCGGCCCGGCCGAGCTGATCTCCTTCTTCCAGAGCGCCCCGTACTACGACTCCTCGTGGGTGCCGGTCGCGACGGTCTTCAGCAAGTACGTCGCCGGTGACACCCAGGCGCTGATCGACGCCGCCGCCCCGGACCTGTCCGACACCGCGGGCAACATCTCCTCGGAGAACGGCAACGCCGTCTACACGGCCGTCGAGTGCACCGACGCCAAGTGGCCCACCAGCTGGAAGAAGTGGGACAAGGACAACACCGAGCTCAACAAGAACTACCCGTTCATGACCTGGGCCAACGCCTGGATGAACCTGCCGTGCGCCACCTGGCCGGTCAAGCAGCGCACCCCCGTCGACGTCAGGACCCACAAGGGTCTGCCGCCGGTCATGATCGTGCAGTCCACCCGTGACGCCGCCACCCCGTACGGCGGCGCCGTCGAACTGCACCACCGCTTCAAGGGCTCTCGACTGATCACCGAGAAGGACGCGGGCTCCCACGGTGTGACCGGTCTGGTCAACCCCTGCGTCAACCAGCGGGTCGACACCTACCTGCTCACCGGCGAGCTGGACACCGCGGACGTGACCTGCACCCCGCACGCCACGCCCAAGCCGTAACAGGCGATCGCACGAACCGAGGGGCGGCCGGAACACACCCGGCGCCCCCCGCGCCGGGTGGGGGGGCGAACCCCGCCGAAAGGATTTGAACACCTCA